>JACRCJ010000071.1 GCA_016219075.1 Deltaproteobacteria bacterium
TAAAGCAGTAAGGCGCAACGCACTGTTGCAAAAATGTTGTAGAACTGTTGTAAAAAAGAAATCGTCACCCCTGATCTCAATATCGAAAGTCTTAAGACTCCACTGTTGTAAAACTGTTGCAGACAGGGAGGGAATAGCGGGACTCAAGGGAAACAGAGGGAATCAAGGGACAAGAATTAACCCCTTGATTTTCAAGTCAAAACCGGAAAGTCAGACCGAGATCAAGGGGTTATAGTTTTTTGCTGTTTCATACTGGCAGTCTTGAGGTCAGGGGTTCGATCCCCCTCTGCTCCACCAAGAAAACCAAGGGGTTACGCATTAAGCGTAGCCCCTTTTTCATTGGACTGTTGCAAAACTGTTGCAACTTTATCCAGCACCTCTACCCCATCCCTCAAACTTTCAGGGCAATGATGCGAATACCTCTGCGTCATTTTGATATCCTTATGTCCCAGAAGCTTCGCTATCTTGTAGAGGTCTACACCGGCCTGAGCCTGATTCCTATTTGAATGCCTTCCAGAACCCCAGGAAGCCGCCCCACGAGCCGGCCTTTTCAGCCCTTGAAAAGCCTGCGCACTGCATCAGCTCGCCGAGCCTGCCTTTTACCTGGTCTTCCGTAAATGACCAGAAAAGGAGCGGCCACAGGAGCACCCACCACAGGAAGACCGTGGGCCTGTCAACGTCCACAAGGACAAGCCGCCCACCGGGCTTCAGCACCCTGTGTACCTCTGAGAGCCCCTTTATCTTCACCTCAGGCGGCAGGTGATGGAGCATGGCGCTCGAAAGTACGCAATCAAAGCGGTTATCTTCAAAGGGGAGGTCTTCTATCACGGCAAGCCTGAATTCAGCACGGCTCCCTTCCTTAAGGGCGTTCTTTTTGGCGACTCCTATCATCTTTGCGGCCGGGTCTATGCCGATTGCGTAACCTGTCTGCCCGACCGCCAGAGCTGCAAGACGCGTCAACACCCCGGTGCCGCAGCCGACGTCCAGCACGCTCTCGCCGGGCTTCAACTCCGCGTAACGAAGCGTTGCCTGCCTGAATGCACGGCCAAGCCCAATCAGCGGGCAGTACCTGTCATAGACAGGCGCCAGTATGTCAAGGGGCATGCCCTGGGTATGGAGCGTTTCAGGGGAAAATCCGACCCTGTGGCGAGACATTTTTATCATGCCATAGAGGATGATCGCAGGACATACGAGGAGCAGCGCCATGAGTACCGCCGCCCATACGGTAAACCCCAGGAGCATGAATATCCACACGGCAAGTGCGGTCATCAAAGGAGGACAGAGCCAGATGAGCCTTCGGAGCCTTTCTTTAGCCTTACTCATACATCCTCCTTTTAAGGCGAAGGAGGCTCAAGGGGAATATAACCGCCCCGAAAAGGAATATAGCGAGGAGCTTCGGCCAGAGTATCCCAAGGCCGATCCCCTTGAGGAATATCCCGAGGGCTATCTCCATATAATAGCGTACTGGGCTTAAATAAGAGAGATACTGGAGGGCAAGAGGCATGCTCTCTACAGGCACAACCGTGCCTGAGAGGAACATTATCGGGAACAGTATGAAGAACGATATGAGGAGCGCCTGTTGTAAATTTTTTGATAAAGTCGATATGAAGACCCCGATGCCCATGCTGGTAAATAGAAATATCGCCGAGGCCAGAAAAAAAAGAACTATGCTCCCCTTTACGGGAAGGCCCAGACCTGATGCTATCAAAAGGCTCGGTATGAGCGATAGCATCGATATGGCTACGGTAGGAAGGAGTTTCGCCAATATGACCTCGTGCCTCCTTAAAGGTGTAAGCATAATCTGCTCAATGGTTCCGGTTTCCTTCTCCCTCACCATGGTAGCGGCCGGGTGTATCATCCCTATCATCATACCGGCCACGACGATCATCGAGACTATCATAAAGTAGCGGAACTTCAACTCCGGGTTATACCAGACCCTTACCTCCGGCTCCACTTCAGGGACTTCAGCCCTCAGGCCGGTTCTACGCAGGGATTCGAGGGCCGCGTCTCTTGAAAAACCCTCGATTATGGCGCCGGCATACCCCCGTGCCGTATTCGCCGTGTTCGAGTTCGTGCCGCTCAAGATAATCTGGAGATCCCCCCTTCTCCCCTTTCCTACGGCCTCCGAAAAATCCGGAGGTATCACCAGCCCCATATCGACCTGCCCGGAATCCAGGAGGCCGTCCATCTCTTTAAGGCTTGATACATAAAGGGCCCTGGTAAAATACTCCGTAGATGTGAACCTCTCGACAAGCTTCTGGCTCCACTGGCTCCTGTCCGTGTCATAAACGGCCATGTGGAGGTTTTTGACCTCGAAGCTCAAGGCCATTGTGCACATGACGACCTCCACGGTATATGTCCAGACTATGAGGAGTATAAGCATCCTGTCCCTCAGGAACTGGAGGAACTCCTTTTTTATGGCCGCCTTGAGCCTTCCCATTCAGGCCACCTTCTTTTTGAACCTGAGGCTTGCGAGCACAAACAGCACAGAAGCGTAAACCACGAGCAAAAGGATATTGAACCAGAGGTATTCCAGTCCCACGCCTTTAAGGAACAGGTCCCTGCTGATGTCATTAAAATAACGCGCCGGGAAGAAATAGGTATAAAGCTGCATCATGTAGGGCATCGTGGCTATAGGGAAAAGGAAGCCCGAAAAAAGGAACGAGGGCATGAGAGTGACTATCAGGGATAAAAGCATCGCGCCGAGCTGGGTTTTTGTCAGGGTCGAGACAAACAGGCCTATGCCGACCGTAGTAAGGACGTAGATTATGGATGTTAACACAAGTAGCAGGATGGACCCTTTAAAAGGTATCCTGAACCAGAGCGTGCCCACGGCAAGGATCAAAAGCATCTCCCCGAACGCGGTAATGCCGTACGGTATTATCTTTCCCAGAATGAACACGGGCGGGCTGATGGGCGAAACATAGACCTGCTCTATGGTACCCCTTTCCTTTTCCCTGACGATGGCAAGGGCCGTGAGCATCGGAGGAAAGGCCATAAGGAGTACCGCAAAAAGTCCCGGCACGATGTAGTTGACGCTCTTCATCGGCGGGTTGTACCACACCCTCGGGATAAGGCCGGCAGGGTGTTCCAGATGAACCCCCTTCTTGGCGAGGTATTCCTCCATTAAATCCATCGAATAGGAATTGACGATGGATGTGGCGTAATTTGAGACTATCATGGCGGTGGCTGAAAACGATCCGTCTAAGATTATCTGTACTTCCGCCTTCCTGTAGGAGTTTATGCTCTTTGAAAAATCCGGGGGGATGACAATCGCTATTGCGGCCTTGCCGCGGTCAAGCGCTTCGTTGACTTCTTGGCCGGAGTCCAGGTGATATTTTGGGATAAAGTAGCCGCTGGCCGTGAACGCCTCTATGAGCTTCTGGCTGTCCTGGCTCCTGTCCTGGTCATAGACGGCCATGGATATGTCCTTTACGTCAAGCGAGATGGCATAGCCGAAGAGAAATAACATTACAAGTGGCAGTAGTATGGCTGTGCCGAGGGTTACCGGGTCCCTCAGTATCTCCTTGAACTCCTTTTTTATAAGCGCCGGAAGTATCATGCACCCCTCTCCATAAGGCGCAGGAAGACCTCTTCAAGGGAGCCGGTGTTATAAACCGCTTTGAGCCTTGCGGGTTCATCGAGCGCAAGGACCCTCCCCTGGTGAAGGAAGGCGACCCTTGTGCATGCCTCGACCTCGCTTAGATAGTGAGTCGTGACAAAGACCGTTGTCCCTGTCCCGGCAAGCAAACCGATTATCTCCCAGAAGGCCTTCCTTGAGGCAGGGTCGATGCCTGAAGTGGGCTCATCGAGGAAAAGGACGTCCGGAGAGTGCAGGAGGCTGCAGCCGAGGGCGAGACGCTGCCTTACAGCGCCCGACACCTCTTTTGTAAGGGTCTTTTCCCTGCCCAGAAGGCCAGCCGCCTCCAGTACCCAGCCTTTCCTCTCCTCAAGGGTCTTTGAGCCGACCCCGTAAACACTGCCGAAAAAATCGATATTCTCCTCTACGGTAAGGTCGAGGTAAAGGGAAAACTTCTGGGACATGTAGCCGATCTTGCCTTTTACCTGCGCAGGCTTCCTGACAACGTCAACACCCGCCACCTCTACCGAGCCGCCTGACGGAGGGATTATCCCGCATAATATGCGTATCGTCGTGGTCTTGCCGGAGCCGTTGGGCCCCACAAAACCAAAGACCTCCCCCCGCCTGACCGAAAAACTGATTCCGTCAACCGCGGTAAAGCCGTCGAAACTCTTCTTCAGGCCTTCTACCCTTATCGTGTCCCCTTCGGAGACCTTTGCCGGAAAGGGCGGTTTCCTTTTCAATTTCACCCGTTTTATATGTTTCAGAAAGACCTCTTCAAGGTCGCCTATCGCCTGCGGGCTGTCGCAGGCCAGAAGCCTGCCTTCAAGGAGGAAGGCGAGCCTCTGGCACCTTTTGGCCTCGTCCATGTAAGATGTGCTCATGACGATAGTCCTGC
Source organism: Deltaproteobacteria bacterium (assembly GCA_016219075.1). GTDB lineage: Bacteria > Desulfobacterota > GWC2-55-46 > GWC2-55-46 > GWC2-55-46 > JACRCH01. Next base: position 4,479 of record JACRCJ010000071.1, read on the forward strand.
CCTTGGAATGATAATCCTCTATCATGCGCCACAGATGGCGTCTGGAGAGAGGGTCAACGCCGAGAGTCGGCTCATCGAGCACGAGGATGTCAGGCTCATGGACGAGGTTACAGCATAGTGCGAGCTTTTTCTGCATCCCTCCCGAAAGGTGCCTTGTTCTCCTTTGCAGGAAAGGGTGGAGGCCTGAGAACTCAAGGAGCCTCCTTTTTCTCTCAACGAAAACCTCTTCAGGGACCTTTCTTATCCTGGCAAAAAACTCCAGGTTCTCCTCCACCGTCAGGTCCTCATAGAGGGAATATGCCTGGGACATATAGCCTATCCTGGAGGTAATCTTTGAGGCGTCCCTTACAGTATCGAACCCGTCTACCTTAACCGACCCCGTTGAAGGGTCAAGGATCGCGCAGATGGACTGTATAAGCGTTGTCTTGCCGGACCCGTCAGGCCCGGCGATGCAGAAGAGTTCGCCCTTTTTTATCTCGAGGTTCATATCCCTTAAGGCCCAGTCCTTCCTGAATAGACGGCCGAGGTTTTTAACCTCTATGACAGCCTCACCATTGGGCATCTTCTTTCCACCTTATCTTCACATCCACAGGCATACCCGGCTTCAGATACCCTTCAGGGTTTTTTATACCCACCTTCACCCCGAATACGAGCTTTGTCCTCTCCTCCTTCATATGCACCTCTTTCGGGGTGAATTCCGCCCTCTGGGAGACCTCGGTCACATTGCCCTCGAAAAACCTTCCCGGGAATGCGTCAGCATAGATTCTGGCGGGATTGCCGAGCCTTATCTTGCCTATATCCAGCTCCGGAATATATACCTTCACGTAGATATCCGAAAGGTCTATCAAAGTAGCGACAGGGGCGCCTTCCGCGACCAGCTCGCCTTCCTCCGCGAGCCTGTTTACGACGGTACCCCTGGAAGGCGCGTGAAGCTCGGTATCCCTGAATGTCGCCTCTATCTCCCTGAGTTTAGCCTCAGCGCCTTTGAGCTGGTTCCTTGATATCTCATACGAGGCCTTAAGCCGCTCCTTCTCGTCAAAAAGGCCTTTATACTCCTTCTCCCTGGCCCTGACTTCAAAGGCTGAGGCCCCGGCCCTCTCTAAAGACGCCTTTGCCTCCTCCCTCGCCGTCCTTGCCGCGTTAAGCCCCGCCTCCGCGGACTTCAACCTGGCCTCATACACTTCAAAGTCCCTCTGTGAGATGATCCCGTCTTTTATCAACTGTGAATACCTGTCAAAATCCTTTTTCGCGAGGTTCCATCGGGATTCGGCGTCATAAATATCGGCCTCGGCCCTTTTTACAGCCTCCCTTGCCTGGTGTATCCTGTGCAAGGAATCCTCCCTTACGAACTTGAGATTAGCCTCTGCCTGCTCTATAGAGGTATCAACACCCTTGATGCGCGCTTCCGTCTCCTTTACGCGGTTTCCGGAGGCATCAACCTCTGAACGCGCCTGCTCGACCCTGGCCTCGATCTCCTTTGAGGAAATCCTTGCGATAAGGTCACCGGGATTGACAGTCTGCCCCTCCTTTACCGGAAAGTACTCTATCCTTCCGGCCACCCTGGGACTGACCGTAACCTCCGTGCCCCTTACAGGGCCGCTCGCCTCAAAGACCCCTTCA
>JACRCJ010000340.1 GCA_016219075.1 Deltaproteobacteria bacterium
AAGGGGCGTGGTGGCTTTAAGTCATACAAGGGCGGTAAGGCAATAGACGGGGATACTTTCCGTTATAAGGGAGAGCGATACCGTATCAGGCAGTATAACGCCCCTGAATTAGGTCAGCCGGGCTCACAAAAGGCAACTCGCAAGCTTCAGAAAAAGCTCGATTCAGGGGATTATAAATGGAAGCCTATGGCCAGAGATAAATATGGCCGTCCTCTTGTTGAGGAGAGAAAGGAATAATACTTTAGCGGGTTCAGGGTGCAACCCTGAACCCGCAAGGGTTGCTTTTACAAAACCCCCAGGGGCATTGCGTAGCGAGCCTAAAGGAGAGTGAGCGTGCAAGCTTCTGTATTTATTGCGAGCGAACTCGACAGCGAGCGTAGCCAATCGCCTCGAAGCGCGCGGCAGCGCGCAAAAAGGCCTTTAGTAAAGCGTAGCAAGCTGCCGGGTATTTACATAAAACAAAAATCTTTTCTCCTTTAACCCCATAAAAAAACCATAAATCTTCCTCTACCAAATCTACCCCGGTTATGGTAATCTTTGTCTATCTATGCCACATTCCAACTTCGTACACCTCCACCTGCATACGCAGTACAGCCTTCTTGACGGAGCTATCCGGCCCGAGGCCCTCATAGCGCTCGCCAAGGAGTACAGGATGCCCGCGGTCGCGATAACCGACCACGGGGCGCTCTTCGGCGCGGTCGAGTTCTACCAGAAGGCGATGGCAAAGGGCATCAAGCCCATCATCGGCTGCGAGATGTATGTGGCCACCGGGTCGCACACCGACAAGAGCCCGGTGTCAAGGAGCGAATCCTCTTTCCACCTCGTGCTCCTCGTCAAGAACGCCCAGGGCTACCGGAACCTCTGCAAGCTCTTATCGATCGCCTATATCGACGGCTTCTACTACAAGCCACGGATCGACAAGGAGCTTCTCCGTAGCCACAACGATGGGTTAATAGCCCTGAGCGCGTGTCTGCACGGCGAGGTCGCCCACGCCGTAGCGATCGGGCAGATGGAGGCCGCAAAGAAGGCCGCCGCCGAGTACAAGGAGATATTCACGGACAGGCGGTTCTACCTTGAGATACAGCATAACGGGATGGAGGAGCAGGAGAAGGTCAACCGGGGGCTTATAGAGGTTGGCAAAGAGCTCCACATCCCGCTCGTGGCCACGAACGACTGCCATTATCTTAAAAAAGAGGACGCCAAGGTCCACGACATACTCCTTTGCATACAGACCGGGACGACCGTAAACGCCCCTAACAGGATGCGTTTTTCGACAGACGAGTTCTACTTCAAGTCGCCGGATGAGATGAAGGAGGCCTTCAAGGACACCCCCGAAGCCATAGCCAACACGATTGAGATCGCCGAGCGGTGCAACTTCGAGATGAAACTCGGAGAGAACCACCTGCCAGAGTACGCCGTTCCGAGCGGCACAACGCTCGACGAAATAATCGAGGAGAAGGCGAAGGCGGGCCTTGAAAAACGCTTCATCGCGATGGCCGCCAAGGGCGTGGATGTAGAGGCCATCAGGTGGCACTACTACGAGAGGCTTACAAAGGAACTGAAGGTCATAAAGGGGATGGGTTTTCCCGGCTACTTCCTCATCGTCACGGACTTTATCGAGTACGCGCGGAGTAAAGACATCCCTGTGGGGCCCGGAAGGGGCTCTGCCGCCGGAAGCCTTGTTGCGTACTCGCTGGGGATAACGAACCTCGACCCGATAAAATATAACCTCCTCTTCGAGAGGTTTTTGAACCCCGACCGAATAAGCCTCCCTGATATCGACATCGACTTCTGCTTCGAAAAAAGAGACGAGGTCATAAGGTATGTCACCGAACGCTACGGCAAGGAGAATGTCACCCAGATAATCACCTTCGGGCAGATGAAGGCGAAGGCCTGCATAAGGGATGTCGGCAGGGCCCTTGACATGCCTTACGGCGATGTGGACAGGATCGCCAAGCTCGTGCCCACGACTCTCAACATAACCATCAAGGAAGCCCTTGAGCAGGAACCCAAGCTCAAGAAGATGACCGAGGACGACCCGAAGGTAAGGGAGCTTATAGAGGTCGCCATAGCCCTTGAGGGCCTGCCCCGCCACGCCTCTACCCACGCCGCCGGGGTCGTCATATCGAACAGGCCCCTTGTCGATTATCTCCCGCTTTACAAGAGCCAGAAGGAAGACTCGATAACCACGCAGTACCCGATGAAGGATGTCGAGAAGATCGGCCTCGTGAAGTTCGACTTTCTGGGCCTCAAGACCCTGACCGTCATAGACAAGGCGATTAAGATTGTCAAAGAGAACCGGGGAACGGTGATAGACCTCGAAGACCTCTCGATAGAGGACCCGGAGACATACAGCCTCGTGGCCTCGGGCAACACCAACGGCATATTCCAGCTTGAAAGCTCGGGCTTGAAGGAACTCCTTAAAAAACTCAAGCCGGAGACATTCGAAGACCTCGTGGCCGCCGTGGCCCTGTACCGTCCCGGCCCCTTGCAGTCCGGCATGGTCGATGACTTCATAAACAGGAAACACAAGAAAACGCAGATAGTCTACGAGGTCCCGGAATTAAAAGAGATACTCGAGAACACCTACGGCGTCATGGTCTATCAGGAACAGGTCATGGAGATCGCCAAGGTCCTCGCGGGCTACACCCCCGGAGACGCCGATGTATTGAGAAAGGCGATGGGTAAAAAGCTCCCCGAGGAGATGGTCATCCAGAGGACCAAGTTCCTCGACGGGGCGAAGAAAAAGAACATCCCGGCTAAGAAGGCCGAGAAGATATTCGACCTCATGGCCAAGTTCGCCGGGTACGGGTTCAACAAGAGCCACTCGGCGGCCTACGCCCTGATATCGTTCCAGACGGCGTACCTGAAGGCCCACTACACGGTAGAGTTCATGGCCGCGCTCTTAAGCTCGGACATGAACAACACCGACCAGGTCGTAAAGTACATAAACGAGTGCAGGGACACCGGAATTACCGTGGACCCGCCGGACATCAACACAAGCTCGATGGAGTTTACGGTATCCGGCAAACGGATACTCTTCGGGCTCGCGGCGATAAAAAATGTCGGCTCCTCGGCCATCGACGAGATACTCTCGGTGAGGGGAGACGGCCCGTTCACCTCGCTTGTCGATTTCCTCTGCCGCGTGGACTCAAGGAAGGTCAACAAGAAGGTTATAGAGAGTCTCATAAAGTGCGGGGCGTTCGACTTCACGAAATCCACGCGGGCGCACCTCTTCGGCTCGCTTGAAGGGGCGATGGAGGTAGCGCAGTCCGTCCAGAGGGACAAGGAACTTGGACAATCGTCGCTCTTCGATGTGCTCGGCGGAGGCGCAAAGGGCAAACCTCCTTTAAAGACCATGCCGGAGCCGGGTCAAACGCCTGAGTGGCCCGAAAAGGAGCTCCTGACCTATGAGAAGGAGACGCTCGGTTTCTACTTCTCGTCGCACCCGCTGGCGAGCTACAAAAAAGAGCTTGAGATGTACACGGGCGGCCCTATAGAGACGATACGAGACAGGAACAACAACGACGAGGTCACAGTAGGCGGCATCATCACGGAACTTAAGGAGATAACGACCAAAAAGGGCGACCGCATGGCTTTCATACGGGTCGAGGACTTAACCGGGTTCGTGGAGGTCGTGGTCTTTTCAGACCTCTATAAAAAGGCCAGGGAGTTCGTCACTGCAGACAAGCCCGTCATCGTCATCGGAAGGCTCGACAAGGAAGAGGACGATGTAAAGATGGTCGCAACCGATATTACCCCGCTCGAAGACGCGAAGAAGATCGAGAAGAAGATAAAGCCGAGAAACACGCATATAATGGCCCCTACCGTTGGCCTCGGGAGCGAAAAGTTCTCCGAGCTCAGGAAGATAATCGAGGACAACCCCGGCACTTCCCCTGTCTTTCTCCACCTCCTTTACCCCGATGACAGGGAGGTCGTCATAGGACTTAACGGGCTTAAGCTTGCCCCGACCGAAGAGGCGATAAGCCTTATCAGGGAGCTCTTCGGCAACGCCGAAGTGAAAGTGATCTGAAAGCTCAGGGCTTGAAACCCGTGGGGCTTAAGAATATTAAAAATATAACATATTGATTATCAATACGATTTCTGGTAATAATTATTGTTGAGCTTCCCCGCGCACCACACCCGCGGGGACCATGCGGCTTTGAGGAATACTTTTTCTGCGCGGGAGAGTTTTTGCGCGCATTTTCAAGGAGACTGTCGACCAGATGATATACAGGCATTGGCTTGAGTTCGAGAAACCCGTGGAAGAGATAGAGAAGAAGATAGAAGAGCTTAACACCTTCAAGGCCGAAGGCGGGGCGAAGTCCGCCGACGAGACGGCCAAGCTTGAGAAGAAGGCCAAAAACCTCTTGAAAGACATATACTCCAGGCTCACCCCTTCCCAAGTAACGCAGGTCGCCCGGCATCCGGGGCGCCCCTACACCATCGACTACATCCAGAACATCTTCGAGGACTTTATAGAGCTCCACGGGGACAGGTGCTTCAGGGACGACCCGGCGATAGTAGGCGGGGTGGCGCGCCTTGACGGCGCCCCCGTGGTAGTCATAGGCCAGCAGAAGGGCAGGAACACCAAGGAGAAGGTCTTCAGGAACTTCGGCATGCCCAACCCCGAGGGGTACAGGAAGGCCCTGAGGCTCATGGAGATGGCCGAGAGGTTCGACCGCCCGGTCTTCACGTTCATCGACACCCCCGGGGCCTACCCCGGCATAGGCGCGGAGGAGAGGGGGCAGTCCGAGGCGATAGCCGCCAACCTCATGGCGATGTCGGC
>JACRCJ010000072.1 GCA_016219075.1 Deltaproteobacteria bacterium
CTTCTCTTTGTTTATCTCATCGAACTTCTTTTGAACTGACGGTTTTACCCCTTCAAGCTTCAGTATATGGTAGCCGTAGATGGTCATGACAGGGTCGCTTATCTCTCCCACCTTCATCTTGGCCGCGGCATCGTCTATCTCGGGGAAAAGGCTGCCTCTGTGCGCCCATCCCATGTCTCCGCCGTCCTTGGCGTTCGGGTCTTCGGATATCTTCCTGGCAAGAGCCGCGAAGTCCTCGCCTGAGCGCGCTTTGTCCGTTACTTCCTGCGCCTTCTTCTTGACCTCGTTCCATACCTTCTGCCCGCCTGACGGGTCGGCCTTTAGAAGGATGCTCCTTACGTGTATCTGATCGGGTTCCTTGAACTTATCGATGTTTTTCGTGTAGTAATCCAACAGGTACGCCTCGTCGACATTCGCGGCGGCCTGTTTCCTGACCTCCTCGTTCTTCTTCTTGTTCACTCGGCTTATCATGATATTCTTCTTGAAGTCTTCCCTCAGCTCGGCCATGGTCATCTTGCTGTTTTTGAGTACGGAATCCAGGGTCTTGCCCTTTGGGAGCCTCTTTTTAAGCTTAGCCACTTCCTCGTCGATATCCTTCCTGGTTACCGGCGGGGCGTCTTTGGCGTTTTTTGCCTTCGAGTAGATGATCTCATTGTTGATAAGAGAATCCACGGCGGTCTTCTGTATCGTCTTGTAACGCTCTTCGGAGACCGAGCTGTGATAACTCATCATCGGGAGGAGGTTGCTAACGGCGATATCTACAGTTTCCCTCGTGAACTCCTTCCCGTCAACGCGCAGAACCACCTCTGCGGGCGTCCCCTTTACCGGAGCTGTTTTCGCCGGCTCGGTCTTCTTTTGTGTCGTGGCGGCGTAGCCGGGCTGCACGGTCATTGCCAGGAATACCGCCGCCGCAAGCCCCTTTTTAAAAAAACTGCCCATGAATGTTACCTCCTTTTTGGTTAAGTCCAAATTATAATATAAAGCCTTTTAAGAATAAACCTAAATGTGCGTCAATGCGCCGGAAAAACGCTTCCCGTTGACCGGCCGCACTTTAAGATATCGGTGCTTTCCAGGCAAACATTAATAGAATCTTGCGTCGAACGGGACACAGCGTATATTGTAGTACCTCAGCATAAAATGACAATGAGTCGCTGATTAAAAGTTTTTAATGGAGCCCCCGGAGGAAGACGGCGGGCACGGACCCGGCATGGCCAGGAAAGAGCGGCGCGGTTTTTAGAGGCGAGGGAGCGCCAGCGGATTTGGGAAGGATACCCGGCTAAGCATTATGAAGGGCCCGGGCGCAAAGACAGGCGTAGGAGAGGGCGGGCCGTCTGACGGCGGGAAATGAAACACCCCGTAACCTTGTACGGGGTATCTCCCTTATACCTCCCCTCCCTCGACGGGAGGGCCGGGCTCCCGTTGCGCTCTTCCGATGCAACGGGAAGCGGGGGAGGGTGGAATCTTCTTCACCCCCACCCTGCCTCCCCCGTCAAGGGGGAGGAGATTTAAAATGACGCGGCAAGCCGCGAAGTAGTAGACTCTAAGAGAGAATAAAAAAACGGGCCGATCTCTCGGCCCGTTTTTCCGTTACGCACGGTTGTTATACCGCGGCGGTTCTTACTTGTTGTGGCAGGTTCTGCAGACGCCGGAACCGGAGTTGCCGCCGACCCTTCTGAGGAAGAGGCCGTTTGACTCGAGCTCGACCTCGGCAGCGGTACGAGTGCCGCCCGAGTTTTGGTAGGTCTGATCGACTTCGTCCCAGCTCTTGTTGTTGAAGTGCGGGTCGTGGCAGCTTGCGCACTCAACATTGCCGCCCCTGAGGAGGTCGGCGATTGTGGCCGTGTCGCTGATGTAACCCTTGATCGCCCAACGGTTCTGTGAAATGGCATCGCTGGCTGTGGCTGTACCACTGAGACCGGCTGTAAGGTTGATGCCGCTGATAACTGTGCTCGTAGGCCTGAGTGACGCGACATTTGTGGTGTAGGCTATTGACATCGGGTGGTCGTTGGAGAGGTCCGTGCCGATCTTGAGCCTTGAGCTTGTTATCGTATCGCCAACAGCGGCGCCTCCGTCGGTGAAGCTCCAGCCCCTGTCCTGGCCTGCCGCGTTGAGACCGCCCTTACCGGGGGCGTTTACGAGGTTGTCGAATGTGGTCACGCCGTCATGGCAGCTTAAGCAGGCGGCTGATGACGAGCCTACTACGGCAGCGGAAGAGGAAGAGTTGCCGCCGATCGTGTTGGTGTAAGCTGTGTACACAGTGGTCATGCTGGCCCTGTTCCAAAGAGGAGCCTTTGAGCCTGAGCTGCTTGTGTTTGTGTGGTGAGGCGTATGACAGAATACGCAGATCTCGGTTGTGTTGTTGGTGACGATGTGCTCGCCGTATCCACCGAGGTTGTGCCTTGAGTTACCGATACCGTTGGCGGCTGTGCCTACGGTGTAGTCCGAGACCGAGCCGGACACGCCAGTGGACTGTGCTGACGTCGAGGTTGGATCCACGGCCGCGAACGCGGGAACGGTTGAAAGCATTCCTAAAGACGCTGCGAGGGCGATAGCAAGATACCTTTTCATTTTGAGACTCCTTTTTCGTGACTGTTGGGTTAGGTTACTTTCTGTTGAGCTGTTTCTGAAGGCCTTTTTTTTGGTAAAAAAAAAGCCTTCAATACCACGACCAATCATCGGTAGTATCGAGGCATCCATCGCCTGCTAAGGAGTGCGGGACCCTTCTTGAGCCCCATGTTTCCCTTCTTGGCTCTTATTATATAACAGTATTAAATTATGTCAAGAGAAAATTAATCTGAAATTAATAAAATTTGCGCGCATGCCCGGATCCCTTTCACCGGGCGGGGTCTCAGGCGCTTTTTCGAAGGACAGCGCACCATTTGTCCGGCCTTGAAGCCCCGCAGCGAGGACGGTAAGGACCAGGGCGTCAGAGGTCCGGGCAGCCCCGTCACCGGCAAATATGACGAGCCTGAACCCCGTGGCCCCTCC
>JACRCJ010000073.1 GCA_016219075.1 Deltaproteobacteria bacterium
TAAAACCCTTCGAGCATCCGTTCCTTTACGAGGCGCGCCGTGTCCTTTGAGAGTTTTTTAAGCGCGGCGGTCTCCCTGTCCCTTGTGGCGGCCACATCGCCGACATTGACGGAGAAGTCCTCGTAATCGACCACATTGTCGTCCTCCCAGACCACTTCAAGGGTCTCCTCCCTCACTATCCTGACAGCAAGCGCTACCGTGAGCCTGTACTCCTGCGTGATGTCGTTTTTGGCGAACGAGATAGGCGTAAGGGTATATGACTTTATGGAGCCCTGCATCACGGCCTGGGCGTCTTTGTCGACTATGCTCACGGTGTTGACGAACTCGCTGACGAAGGCGGTTGAGAGCGTGAACTCGATGTCGGGCTTCCCGGTATTGTTGGCGAATACCGGGATGGAGAGAGTGGTGACGCCTCCGGGAAGCGCCCCTCCTTTTCCGGCGACATGGTACCCGCACCCGCCGGAGAAAAGCATGAGAAAGAGGAGTGCCGGGAAAAGCGTTCTGAGCGCGTAAGGCTTCGATGACATCATGCCACCACCATGTTTACTATCTTATTGGGCACATAGACGAACTTTCTTATCTCCTTGCCGTCCGTCCACTCAAGGGTCTTGGCGTCCTTCATCACAAGCTCCCTTACGGCCTCCTCGGTCGAGTCAACAGGGGCGAGTACCTTGCTCCTGACCTTGCCGTTTATCTGGATGACTATCGTGACCTCTTCCCTTGCGAGCGCCCCTTCGTTCAAGCCTGGCCACGGGGTCCTGTAGACCGGGATGTTTTTCCCGAGCCTGAGCCACAGCTCTTCCGAGATATGCGGGGCGAAGGGCGAAAGAAGGAGCACCACGGCCTCTACGGCCTCCCTGAAGACCTTGCGCTCGACCGTAGCGGAGTCGTCCGTGAGAGCCGCCCTGAACTGATAGAGCGCGTTCACGAGCTCCATTATCGAGCTTATGGCGGTGTTGAAGTGGAACCTCACCTCGATGTCTTCGGTGACCTTTTTGATCGTCCTGTGCGTCACATGGAAGAGGTCCTTTGACGCGCCTTCCAGAGCTCCGTCCCTCTCCGGGCTGTACGGCCCGGCGGCCTTCAAGAGGTCGATGTTGTCGGTCACCAGCCTCCAGACCCTGCCTAAAAACCTGTATGAGCCCTCCACCCCCTCTTCGTTCCAGTCGAGGTCCTTCTCCGGGGGCGCGGCGAAAAGGGAGAAGAGCCGGGTGGTATCGGCCCCGTACTCCCTTATTATCCTGTCCGGGTCCACGACATTCTTCTTCGACTTGGACATCTTCTCAACCGCCCCTACGGTAACGGGGCTGCCGCACTGCCTGCATTTGCCTCCGTCGGCCTCCTCGGGCAACAGGTACCCGTGTTCGGGGCACCTGATAATCTCTTTGCAGACCATGCCCTGGGTAAGGAGGTTCCTGAATGGCTCGTCGAAGTCATGGAGCCCGAGGTCACGGAGGGCCTTGGTGAAGAACCTCGCGTACAACAGATGCATCACAGCGTGCTCTATCCCCCCGATGTACTGGTCCACGGGCATCCAGTACCCGGCTTCTTCCCTGTCAAAAGGCAGCTCCGTGTTCTTCGGGGAGACATACCTCAGGAAGTACCATGAAGAGTCTACGAATGTGTCCATCGTGTCTGTTTCGCGTCTGGCTGGTTTTGCGCATTTCGGGCACTTCACATCGACGAATTCCGTGGCCCCGGCCAGAGGGGAAAGGCCCTTTCCCGTAAGCTCGACATTCTCAGGGAGCACCACCGGGAGGTCTTCGAAGGGCACCGGCACAGTGCCGCACGCGCTACAGTAAACGACCGGGATCGGGCACCCCCAGTACCTCTGGCGCGATATGCCCCAATCCCTGAGCTTGTAGTTTATCGACCTTTTGCCGGCCCCCTTCTCCTCAAGGAGGTCTATTATCCCGTCCATCGCGGCGGTGTTCGCAATGCCATCGAATACGCCGGAGTTTACCATCACGCCCTCTTCGACATATGCGGCCTCCATCGTCACGGGGTCAAGGGCCCTGTCCGGCGGGTTTATCACCGCCTTTACCGGAAGGCCGTAGACCTTCGCGAACTCGAAGTCCCTCTGGTCATGGGCCGGAACAGCCATGACGGCCCCGGTCCCGTACTCCATGAGGACGAAGTTTGCCACATAGACAGGGACCTTGTCTCCCGTAAGAGGGTTTACGCAGTACGCCCCGGTGAAGACCCCTTCTTTCTTTATCTCATCCGGGTTTA
>JACRCJ010000342.1 GCA_016219075.1 Deltaproteobacteria bacterium
AAAAGGCTTCTTAAAGGCGCGGGCCTTGCTACATCTGTAGAGGGGAGGGGGCCTGTGGTTCTCATGTACCACTCCATATCCTCGTCTTCAGGCTCGAGATGGGCCGTATCTGAAAAGGCGTTTGAGGAGCAGATAAGGCTCCTTGTCGCAGAAGGATGGAAGACAGCATGCGTCCGCGACCTTTTCGACGCCGAGGGCCTGCCACCCCGCACAGTGGTATTAACATTTGATGACGGTTATGCGGATAATTTTGAACACGGCTTCAATTGTCTTACCAGGTACGGCATGAAAGCCACATGGTTTGTCGTAAGCGGTGATGTCGGCAGGCGCTCCAGCTGGAGTGATGATGACAACCCCAGCCGCTCTATGCTCAGTTCTATGCAGTTAAGGGAGATGGCTCAGGCCGGGATGGAAATAGGAGCCCACACGCGCACGCACCCAAGGCTCCCCGGACTCGATATCGAAGCGATAGCGGATGAGGTTACTGGCTCAAAAAAGGACCTTGAAGATATCCTGGGAAGCGAGGTTACGAGCTTTGCCTATCCCTACGGCCTCCTTAATGAGGACTGCGTCAAAGCTGTTAAAGACGCAGGTTTCAAGGCTGCCTGCACGACAAGGACAGGCTGGTTCGGAAGCGACCCGGACATGCTCCGTGTGAGGAGGGTAGCTGTATTTTCAGACGACAGCCTTTCAACATTTGCGCGTAAGCTCGTTTTCGCCGACAATGAAGTTGACTGGGGTCGTATGACAAATTACATGGCCTCAAGGGTGCGCGCCAGGATACTCGGTTGAAAGGCTCTTTTGGGGGAACCTTTCTGTAGAAAGTTTCCCCCAGACCTCAAAGCGGCCTTTTCAGCGTACGGGTTGAGCTATAAGGGAGCGATGGACAAGATCTCAGTAATAATGCCGTGTTTCAACGCCTCGACGCACATAGCCAGGGGGGTTGAGAGCGTCCTTGAGCAGACTTTTAAGGATATCGAGCTCATCGTTGTTAACGACGGCTCAACCGATTCAAGCCTTAAGATACTCGAGGGGATACGGGATGAGCGGATTAAAATCATCTCCCAAACAAACAGCGGGGTCTGCGCCGCCCGTAACAGGGGCCTTAAAGAGGCGACAGGCGATTATGTGGCTTTCCTCGATTCTGACGACACGTGGGATAGAAGCTTTTTAGAGAAGCTTTATCAGGCCTTAAGCGCCAACAGGGACGCGGCCCTGAGTTATTGCGGCTGGCAGAACGTCGGGCTTCCTGGGGGACAGGGTACCCCCTATGTGCCCCCGGACTATGAGGGGCCGGATAAGGCAAGACATATGCTGAGCTCATGCCCCTGGCCAATACACGCTGCCCTTACCAGAAGAAAAGCGATAGAGGAGGCTGAAGGTTTTGATGAACGTCTTAAAAACGCCGAGGACTACAAGCTCTGGTTAAAGATAGCCCTCTCCAGCAGGATTGTGCGAGTCCCTGAGGTGCTTGCGTACTATAACTTCCATGACGGGGTTCAGGCTACAAAAAACAGGGCAAGGGCGGCGTGTGAGAGCTGGCTTGTGCAGAGGGAATTCTTAAAAAGGCGCTCTGATATCGTTAAGCAGCTTGGCAGACCTCTTATACGTAAGCTTATTCATGGAGAGCTATTAAAGCGCGGATATATCTGCTACTGGGACAGAGATCTCAATTCGGCTCGTAAGATCTTCCGCACGGTCATGAAGACAGGCTACGGTTCTCTTAAAGACTGGAAGTATATGCTTCCATCTGTTCTTCCGCTTCCGGTCCACCGCCTCCTTATCCGTACCCTTGAAAGATAACGTGGTTTGAACGATGAAAAGGATTATTGTTGCGGTATGCACTTACAACAGGGCGGCGAGGCTGCCCGGTCTTATAAGGGAACTCCGCCGCCAGAGCTGCCCCATCCCTTTCGAGATACTCGTCGTAGACAATAACTGTAAAGATAATACGCAAAGCGTTTTGAAAGGGCTTGCGGATGAGAGCGGCGCTCCCCTGCGTTTTGTAAAAGAGAAGCGCCAGGGCATAGTACATGCGAGGAATACCGCGATCGATGAATCCGCCGGTAGCCCATATATGGCCTTCATAGACGATGACGAATCTCCGATGGAAGGGTGGCTCAGGGCGGCGGTAGATGCCCTCGACAGGGAGAGCGCAGATTGCGCCGGAGGTGATATCAGGGTAAGTATCCCGGAAGACATCTGTCCCGGGTGGCTTGATAAGGAGCTTCTCGGATTTTTAGGCGAGGTCAGGCACTCCGAAGGGTCTTTCTGGATAACCGACCGCTCAACCCCTGTCTGGTCGGGCAACATCGCGTACAGGACGTCGGTTTTCAGGGACGGCCTGCGTTTCGATGAGCGATATAACAGGTGTGGGGAGGGCGTCGGGGGCGGGGAGGATTTTGTAATGTTCAACACCCTTCTTGAACGCGGGGCGCGTATCCGGTACAGGGCCGATATGGCGATAGAACATCTCGTGGAGGGGTGGAAACTCAGGCGGAAGTACTTCCTTAAGCTCCACTATACCGCCGGGAAAAAGGCCGGTGAGTGGGAGGCGGGTGAATACGGGAGAGCCTTTTTCGGCGTCCCTCCATTCATGATAGCACAGGCTCTACGGCAGTGGGGCAGGACCCTCGGCATGTTTCTTAAGGGAAGGCCGGGAGTGCTGCGCCAGGCCATGAACGGGACGTACGCCCTCGGTATGATCGAAGGAAGGTTCAGGCGCCGGAGAGGAAATCAAAATTAGGGGTATACAGATGCTGCATTCGTTAAGATATCTCTCTATACTTCGCATATTAAAAAAGTCGGGGTTCAGTGTCGGGAAGCACAGGATAGCCGAAGTCGGCTCCGGCGAGTCAGGCATGTCCGGCTATATAGGCAAAAGCTTTATAGGCTGCGACATCAATTTCCAGGGTAAGCCCCCTGAAAGGATGCTTCCGGTAAGATGCAGCGTGTTTAAGCTCCCTTTCCGGGACAGATCCGTTGATTTCGTCGTCTCATCCGACATGATGGAGCATATCCCCGTAGAGATGCGCGAAGCCGCCATCATCGAGATGCTGAGGGTGACCTCCAGGTGCCTCGTCCTCGCGTTCCCTGAGGGCGAAGGGGCGAGGGAGTGCGACACAAAGGTACTCAGGACGCTCGAAGAGAGTAAAAAGAAGATCCCGTCATGGCTCTCAGAGCATCTTGAGGAGAAGAATAAGTTCCCCACGGCAAAAGAAGTCAGCGTCATACTCGATAGGATCGGCCTTCGTTACAGGGTCTATTCAAACGAAAACCTTCTCCTGCATACGCTGGGGGTAAGGCTTGAGTCAAACTCCGTTTTCAAGAAACTCGATTGGTGGACAAGGAAGATTCCTTCTCATCATCTCTGGAAGATAGTGCTTCCCTTTGTCAGCATGGGGAGGACCTACAGGTCATTTTTTGCGGTATACTGTAATGAACGGGCCTGACATGAAGGTTGACGTTGTCATCTGCACATATAACCGCTCGGGGATGCTGAGAAAATCTATCCAGAGCATACTTGATGCCGGC
>JACRCJ010000026.1 GCA_016219075.1 Deltaproteobacteria bacterium
GGCCGTTGAGAGGTCCTTGTCTATTACGGCGTCAATGCCCCTTAACATCCCATCTTCGTCCTCGACCACAGGCACCCCTCCGCCTCCGGCGGCTATGACGACTACACCCTCTTCGGCGAGTTTCGCTATCACCCCGGCCTCGACGATACGCCTGGGGCGCGGCGAGGGGACCACGCGCCTGAAACCCCGGAAGCTGTCCTCTTTCATCACCCAGCCGTTAGAGGCCGAAAGAGAGGCCGCCTCTTCCCTGGTATAGAAAGGGCCTACCGGCTTCGACGGGTCGAGGAAGGCCGGGTCTTTGGGGTCTACTACCACCTGGGTGACGACCGTCACCACTTCCTTTATCCTGTGTATCTTGTGGAGCCTGTTATACAGGGTCTGCTGGATGACAAAACCTATCGCGCCGACGGAATCGGCGTCGCAGATGTAGAGCGGCATCGGGGGTACGGCGTTCTTCGCGGATTCGTTCTGGATGACGAGGTTTCCGACGACCGGGCCGTTCCCGTGGGTTATGATGACGCTTGCGCCCCCGGAGACAAGCTCAGCCACATAGGCACAGGCCGCCCTGGCGTTTTCGAACTGCTCCTCTATGGTCCCGGTCCCGCCGCGCCTCACTATGGCGTTGCCGCCGAGGGAGACGACGATCTTGTCATTTACGGAGTTCTTCAAAACCGCCCCCCTCTGCCGCCAATGAAAAGGCGGGGCCTTTAAAAAGACCCCGCCGCGCCTGTCCGGTTGAATCCCCGGGGTCCTCTTTTTAATTTTTAATCTTCTTAAAACCCTGAGATTTCAGGTCCGGTGAGAGTTCATCTGTGTTCCTCGATATACGACTCGGCCATGAAAGCGGCCGTGGCGCCGTCTCCGGCGGCAGTGACGACCTGGAGAAGCGGGGTGGTCCTGCAGTCCCCGGCGGCGTATATCCCCGCAACACTCGTCTCCATCCTCTGGTTGGTCTTTATGAACCCGCTCTCGTCCTTTTCGACATCCACGAAGTCGGTCGTCGGGTTTATGCCGACGAATATGAAGACCCCCTCGACATCTATATCTTTCGTCCCGTTGGTCTTGAGGTCCTGCACTGAGGCCTTCTGGACAAGCCCGTTTTCCGCCTTTATCTCCTTGAGTGTGTGGCTCCTCAATATCTCGATATTGGCCGTGGCCTCTACCTTCTCCTGGTGCATCTTCTCGGCCCTGAACTTATCCCTCCTGTGGACGAGATAGACCTTTGAGGCGATCTTTGAGAGGTACGACGCCTCTTTTACGGCCGTGTCGCCTCCGCCGACGACCATCACGCTCCTGCCCCTGAAAAACGGCCCGTCGCAGGTGGCGCAGTAGGAGACACCCTTGCCGGTAAGCTCCTTTTCGCCGGGCACGCCCAGGCGCCTGGGCTTTGCGCCCGTGGCGACGATAACGGCCTTTGCCCTGAACTCCCCCTCCGAGGTCTTCACGACCTTGTCGTCTCCGTCGAGGTCTATCGTGAGGACATCGGCGAACCGTATATCGAGACCGAGCCCCCTGGCGTGCTCCTCGAACTTCTCCATGAGTCCCGCCCCGCTTATCGAGGGGAAGCCAGGAAAGTTCTCGATGACGTCGCTTACGGCGATCTGCCCGCCCACCATCTGTTTTTCAATCAATACGGTCTTGAGGCGCGCCCTCTGGGCGTAGATCCCGGCCGTAAGCCCGGCGGGCCCTCCGCCTATGATTATAAGGTCGTACATCAAAAAGCCTCCTTGAAATGAACCCTCCCTGCTTAAAGCCCCGGGGTTTTCAGAACAATAAACCGCCCCGCCGCTTTTCTCGGGGTATTCGAAGGAAATATCGTTAGTCAGCCTACGCGGCAAGCCGCGCTTAATTAAACCCCGACAGGGGATTAAAAATAAACGATTCTTCCTTAACCCGCTAATCGTAAACCAAAAAGAGCCATGAATTCAAGTGATTACTTCTTTTTTTTACTCTTTTCCAATATCCCCCTGACCACCCTTAAGTTCCGGGGGTCGTCCTGGGGAGTCTTTTTCGGGGTCTCGAGTATCATCGGCACATCCCGTATCTCCGGGTGGGAAAGAAAGAGCCTGAACGCCTCAAGGCCGATACGGCCCTCCCCGATGTGTTCGTGGCGGTCGAGGTTGCTGCCGAGGTCCCCCTTGGAGTCGTTAAGGTGTATGACCTTGACCTTATCGAGGCCCACATCCCCGTCGATCGTCTTGACGAGTCCCTTTATCTCGCCATAGGTCCTCATGGGGTAGCCCGCGGCAAAGGCGTGACAGGTGTCAAAACATACGCCGCATGAAAGCCCAAGCTCCGCGGCCCGCTCCACAAGGGCGCCGAGGCCCGCGAGATCGCTCCCGAACGAGCTTCCTCCCCCGGCGGTGTTCTCGAAGAGTATCGTCGTCTTTTTACCGAGTCCTTCCGCGGTTACCCCGGCAAGGGCCTCTTCTATGCGCCTGACGGCGAACCCGGCCCCGAGCTCATGCGGGCTTCCGAGGTGAGTTACAAGGTAGTCGGCCCCGAGTTCCTCGGCGGTGGTAAGCTCGTTTTTAAAGAGGTCTACGGATTTTCGATAGTTGGTCTCGTCCGGCGAGCTTAAGTTGATGAGGTAGGCGGTGTGGATGACTACAGGCCATATCCCGGCCTCCTCTCTCCTCTTTCTGAAGAGAGACACTTCTGAAGGGGCGACAGGGCTGAATCCCCAGATCCTCGGGTTCCTCCCGAATATCTGCATCGAGTCGCACGCAAGCTCTACGGCCCTGTCTACCGAGAGGGCCAGACCCCCGGCAATGGAAGTGTGCACTCCGACGGGCATCCCCTCAAGCCTCACTTCTTCGCTTTGGCATCGAGTTTTCTACGCGCGGTGGAAGCCAGCACGCTCGGGACGTTCTTGCTCTTGGCGATCTTCTTGAGGTCGTTCTCGTAGAGGCTGTCCATGAGCTTGATGGAAATGGCGAGCGGGGTCTTGGGGTTCGATATCATCCCCATCTTTATGCTGTAGCTCTTGACCCACTCCCTGTTCCGGGCTATCTGCCTTAAAAGGTCTTCAGGGGTCCCCTTGGTGTTCGCGACCTTGAGGACCTCGTCCTCGGTTATCCTCGGGTTCTTCAACACGGCTATCGAGATGATCTTGTTCGCGTCCTTCACCAGAAGCTCCCTGGCCGATTTGTTGCCGGAGAGCGCGAGCTTGATCTTCTGCCCCATCGACATGTCTTTTACGATCTTGTAGATGTTCTCCTCGCCGGCCCCTTTATGGTCTTCCTTCTTGAGCGCCTCCGCCGCCTCGTCGGCAGGCTCTTGCGGGGGCGCCTTTTCCGCCGGCGGGAGAGAGAGGAGTTTCTCCATCTCTTCGATGATAAGTCTCGATACGTTCGGGTTTTTCCTGAGAGACTCGAGTACGAAGGGCCTGGCGCGGACCCTATCAATCTCGTCGATAAAGACCGCCGCGATCTCTTCGGGGCCGGTTGCGGCTATGGACTTCAGTGTCTCGTCGTCGGTTGCCGGGTTCGCACCCGCCATTATGAGCACGGCGTCTTTTTCACCGTGAAGAGAGACCGTTTTTTTTATCACCAGCGGGTCGAGCTTCTTCTCAAGGGCTTCAACAAGGCGCTCGACCGGGTATTCGGCGAGCCCCTTTTTGGCGACCTCCGAGACAAGCGTGTTCTTGTCGAATATCAGGACGACAAGCGCCGTCACCTGGTCTTCCGGCGAGAGCGGCTCCGGCGGCTGGGCCTTTGCCACCTTGAGTTTGATCTCCTCCGGGGTCTCAGGCGAGATGTACTTTAAGAGGCTCTGTTTGACCTTCATATGTTATGACTTAGCCTTTTCCTGATGCGCCGCGGCCACTATCTTCTGGCTCAGGTATGTAGGGACCTCCTCGTAATGCGAGAACTCCATGGTGAATATACCCCTGTCGCCGGTGAGCCCTTTTAAGTCGCTGGCGTAAGTGATGACCTCGGCCATCGGGACGGTGGCCTGTATGGTCTGGCTCCCGGCCTTTGGCTCGGCCCCGAGGATCTTGCCCCTTCGTGAGTTTATATCGCCGATGCAGTCGCCGAGACAGTCGTCCGGGACATTGAGCTCCATCTTCATTATCGGCTCGAGGATCACCGGGTGCGCCTGCTCCATCCCTTTTTTGAACCCCATCGAGGCGGCTATCTTGAACGCCATCTCAGAGGAGTCCACCGAATGGAACGACCCGTCGTAGAGCGTCACCTTGACATCGGTCACGGGAAAACCGGCCAGGACCCCCGAGTGCATCGCCTCCCTTACTCCCTTCTCGACCGCCGGGATGAACTGGCGGGGTATGGAGCCTCCCGTGATGGCGTCCACGAACTCAAAGCCCTTGCCCCTGGCAAGCGGGCTCAGGTCGAGCCATGCGTCACCGTACTGGCCCTTGCCTCCGGACTGCTTCTTGTATTTGCCCTGCACCCTGACGTGCGAGCGGATGGTCTCCTTGTACGGGACCCTCGGGGTCTTGAGCTCGACCTCGCAGCCGAACTTCCTCTTGAGCTTCTCTATGCTCACCTCGAGGTGGACCTGCCCCACCCCGGAAAGCAGGAACTCGTTCGTCTGCTCGTCCCTCCTGAAATCCAGCGCCGGGTCCTCTTCCATGAGTTTCGCCATGGCCACGGGGACCTTGTCCTCGTCGGACTTGGTCCTGGGGTGTATCGCGTACGACAACCCCTGGTTTACCGGCGGGAACGGCTGGAAGACCACAGGCTCCTCCACATCCGAGAGCGTGTCCCCGGTATAGGTGTCCTTGAGCTTGGCTACCGCTATGATGTCGCCGGGCGTGGCCCTGGAGACCTCCCTGGTCTTCTTGCCCTCCATGAGGTACAGGTGCGAGAGCCTCTCTTTGACTCCCCTTGAGGGGTTATATACGGTTGAGTCGGCGTGAAGCGTGCCGGAGTATATCCTGAAGATGGAAAGCTTCCCGGTATACGGGTCTATGATGGTCTTGAAGACGAAGGCCGAAAACGGGGCCGAGGCCTCCGGCTTTCTTTCGACATCTTCTCCGGTAGACGGGTCCTTCCCCTTTATGACGCCCCTTATCGTACCCTTGTCCAGAGGCGAAGGGAGTGTCAGGTTGACGGCGTCCATCAGGAGGTTTACGCCCATGTTTCTAAAGGCCGAACCTAAAAAGACGGGGATGAACCTTCTTGTCAGGACCCCTTCGCGTAGCGCCTTCAGGATATCTCCGGCCGGGATATCTTCCCCGTTCAGGTACTTCTCCGTAAGCCCGTCGTCGGTTTCTGCGACCGCGGCCACCATCTCTTCGCGCATGCGGGAGGCCTGCGTCTTAAGCCCTTCCGGGACCTCCTCCACATCATAGCCGCCCGAGAGGTCGTCTTTGTAGATGTACGCCTTCATGGCGACGAGGTCCACCACCCCCTTGAAGTCAGCTCCCTCGCCGACGGGCATCTGGACCGGGACCCCCTTTACCTTGAGGACCTTTTCCATGTCGTCCACGGCCCTGAAAAAACTCGCCCTCTCGCGGTCCATCTTGTTGACGAACGCGATCCTGCTTACCTCGAACTCGTCGGCGAACTCCCATATCTTCTCGGTCTGCACCTTCACCCCTGAGATGGCCGAGAGGATGACCACCGCGCCTCCGGTGATCCTTAACGCGTCCCTTGTCTCGGTCAGGAAGTTGGAGTAGCCGGGCGTGTCTATGAGGTTTACCATGTTGCCGCCCCAGTCGTAATGGTGGACCGCGGCCGAGATGCTTATCTTTCTCTTGTGCTCCTCGGGTTCGTAATCGAGCACCGAGGTCTCGTCATCGACCCGGCCGAGCCTGTCGGTTGCCCCGGCGTTAAAGAGCATCGCCTCGGACAGAGTGGTCTTGCCGGCCCCTCCGTGTGCGATTATGGAAATGTTTCTTTTGTTTGCCGGCGAGATATCCAAGACACACCTCCTGTATGCTACGGGGTATTGTTCAGCGGGTTGCGGGAAAAGTCCTTTATGTCATTGAGAGGAGCGGTTTTCTGCGGCGTAGCGATCTCCGGGCATTTGATCCGCCTGAGGACGAGACCGCGACGCTGCGCTCGCTTTTGACGGCGTTTTGAGTCTTCCGGCACCCTGTCAGAGGGGCCGGATCTTCCGGTACCGTTAATGCTTGCCGCCCTTTTTAAACAAGCCGGGGACCTTCCTTCTGAAGAGGATGCCGAGCGCCTTGTTAAGGAGGTTGGACCTGTCCAGGACCGGTATAACGGGCTTGTTCCTGAACCCGAGCTCGATGAGGAGCTTGTTGATGCCTTCGTCCTTCGGGGCGAACTTGAGGCCCTTGAGGAATACCTTGATGGCGCCTTTCTTGTTGCCGGCGTACATGTAGACCCTGCCGAGGTTCTGGTAGAACTCGGCCTTGAAGAACTCCTTTTTTATGGCCCTGGTGCAAAGTTCCAGTCCAAGGCCTATCTCGCCGCCCCTGACGGCCTTGCACAGACCATAGTAGGACATGTACTCGGCGTTCTCCTTGTCTTCCTTCCATGCCTTTTCAAAGGCCCTTAAGGCCCTGTCCATATTCTCTTCTTTTAAGAAGCGCATCCCTGCGTTGAAGTTCTCGCTTGCGGTTTCTCCGGACATTTATCATTTCCCTTCGTAGATTATATATAATCCCTTGAGAGTTAAAAACTCGTCGGTCTCGGTGATATAAACGCTGTCTCCTATTATAAGCGGGGCGAGCCCCCCGGTGGCAATTATCTTCGGCGAGCCGCCGACCTCGTTTATCATCCGCTCGATTATGCCGTCCACGAGGCCCACGAAACCCCAGAAGACGCCGGCCCGCATGCTCTCTACGGTGTTTTTGCCGACTACCGTAGAGGTCCTGCCTACATCCACCTTCGGGAGTTTTGCCGTCTTTTCATGGAGAGCCTCGGCCGATATCGATATCCCGGGGGCGATGCTTCCCCCGGCGTACTCGCCCTTCGCGGTCACGTAGTCGAAGGTGACCGCGGTGCCGAAGTCCACCACGATAAGGTCGGTCTTAAA
>JACRCJ010000346.1 GCA_016219075.1 Deltaproteobacteria bacterium
ATGGCCACGGTCTGCGGGGCGTCGCTTTCGCTGATGGACGCCGGGGTGCCGACCATAGGGCATGTGGCGGGTATCGCCATGGGCCTCATAAAGGAAGGCGACGAGACCGTGGTGCTCTCCGACATACTCGGCGACGAGGACCACCTCGGGGACATGGACTTCAAGGTCGCCGGCACGGAAAAAGGCGTCACCGCCCTCCAGATGGACATAAAGATCGGCGGGGTAACGCCGGCGATACTGAAGGAAGCCCTCTATCAGGCAAAGGAAGGCAGGCTCCATATCCTCGGAAAGATGAACGAAGCGATACAGAAGCCCAGGGCCGAGCTCTCGGAGTACGCCCCGAGGATCACGACCATATATGTAAGGACCGAAAAGATAAAGGACGTCATCGGGCCCGGCGGCAAGAACATCAAGGGGATCGTGCTTGCCACCGGAGTCAAGATCGACATCGACGACACCGGCAAGGTCAACATCGCCTCGACCGACTCCGAAGCCGCCCAGAGGGCCATCGACATGGTCAGGGCCCTTACCGCCGAGGCAGAGGTCGGAAAGCTTTACATGGGCAAGGTCAAGAAGATCACCGACTTCGGGGCCTTTGTCGAGATATTCCCCGGCACCGAGGGCCTTGTGCACATCTCACAGCTCGCCGAAGAGAGGGTCAAGTCCGTAAGGGACATCCTCAAGGAAGGCGACGAGGTTCTGGTAAAGGTCATAGAGGTTGATAAGGACGGCAAGATAAGGCTTTCAAGGAAAGAGGCCCTGGGGCAGAAACTCCCCTGATGATCTCACCCGTAGACCATCTTTTCTCATCAGGGACTGCCGGGTCAGGCCCGGCAGTCCCTTTTTTACAGCGAACTCCACCGGCTCATTACATTGAAGACCCCACGCGGAAAATCCGCGTGGAATCTTCGAGATGTAAGGAATCTTACGGGTTATCCAGGCTCGCCGCGCATTTTAAAATTCTCCGCCATGAATGGCGTAGAATTTTGATGGTACGGAAAAATCATTTATATCTGCCACTCCTTAATCCAAAGCTTAAGCGGCGGGATTGCGGAGCACCACGCCCATTCAAAGGGTTTTCAGACCATTAAGGACAAAGCGGGTATTTAACGGAAGATGGCCCGAATCCAGAAGACCGTTCTCTCAAGCGGTATAAGCGTTATCACGGAAGAGATGCCTGATGTCGAGTCTTCGACTATCGGTATCTGGGTAAACACGGGCTCGCGTAACGAGACCGGCAGGCTCCCCGGCGTCTCCCACTTCATCGAACACCTCCTATTCAAAGGCACGGACAGAAGGACGGCACTCGACATCTCAAAGGAAATAGAGTCGGTCGGAGGCGTCCTGAACGCCTTTACCGGCAGGGAATACACCTGTTTTTACGCCAAGGTCCTCAACAAAGACCTCCCTCTCGCCATAGACCTTCTCTCGGATATATTCCTTAACTCGAAGTTCGACAGGAAGGAGATGGAGAAGGAGAAGCTTGTAGTGCTCCAGGAGATAAAGATGGTCGAGGACACCCCGGATGACCTCATCCACGACCTCTTTGCCGAGAGGTTATGGCAGGGGCACCCTCTGGGGACTTCGATCCTCGGCTCCTCCGGGACCATAAAGGCGATGGACAGGGACGACATAACCGGGTACTTCCGTTCGCATTACCACACCGGGAGCGTGTTCGTGGCGGCCGCCGGCGGGCTCGACCACAAAAAAGTCGCGCGGCTTCTGAACAGGACGCTGGGGAGACTCAAAAAGACGGGCGTAAAGGCCGCCCTATCGGCCCCGGAGCCCTGTCCGGGACTGAAACTCCATAAGAAAAAACTCGAACAGGTCCACTTATGTCTCGGCCTGCCTGTCCCGTCGCAGCAGGACCCCGACAGGTACAAGGTCTATCTACTGAACACGATACTCGGCAGCGGCATGAGCTCCAGGCTCTTTCAGGAGATCAGGGAGAAGCGCGGGCTTGCGTACTCGGTATTCTCGTACCTGAACCTCTGCATGGACGCCGGAGCGCTGGTGACATATGCCGGGACTTCGCGCGAGACCTTCTCCGAGGTGGTAGGCCTCATACTAAGGGAATATCTGAAGATAACGAAAGGCGTGAGCGCCGAGGAGTTAAGAAACGCCAGGGAGCAGCTCAAGGGCGGGATGCTCCTGGGACTCGAGTCCAGCGAAAGCCGCATGACCAAACTCGCCAGGGACGAGATATACTTCGGCCGCGTCGTTCCGGTAAAAGAGATAATAAAAGAGATCGACCGCGTCACCTCAAGAGGGCTCAAGGCCGCCGCTGAGAGGCTTTTCAGGCCCGAAAAGCTCACGCTTGTGGCGATAGGGGATGTCGGGGAGAAGGACCTCCCGAAAAATCTTAAAAAAATTTTAATCCGGCCGAAATCTTAAATTAATTGTATAATGCTATAAGGATGTGGTTCAGAAAGGGGCTTTGTGCGGCTGAGTATCGGCTGAGTATCGCCGGGGCAGGCAGAAAGACGAGAGGTCGCGGTGAGGATACTGATAATCGAGGACGAGAAGAAGGTGGCGGCCTTCATAAAAAGGGGGCTTGAACAGGAGAGCTACGCCGTGGATGTCTGCGAGGACGGCGTTGAGGGCACTCACTTCGCCGAGATAAACGAATACGACGCCATCATACTCGACATAATGCTCCCCAAAAAGAGCGGGCTCGAGGTCTTGAAAGAGATAAAGACCGCCGGAGTCAAGGCCCCGGTCCTCCTTCTGACTGCGAGGGACACGGTAGAGGACAGGGTCAAGGGCCTCAATATCGGCGCCGACGATTATCTGACAAAGCCTTTCGCCTTCGAGGAGCTGCTGGCGCGCTTGAGGGTCCTGATGAGAAGGGGCGTTTACGGCACGCCTGTACTCAGATTCGCCGATTTGAGCCTTGACCCCGCCACGCGCAGAGCCAGGCGCGGGGATGTCGATGTCGAGCTTACCGTAAAGGAGTACGCGCTCCTTGAGTACCTTTTGAGAAACCCCAACCGGGTACTCACCCGCACGCTTATAGCCGAGCATGTCTGGGACCAGACCTTCGACAGCGAGACCAATGTCGTCGATGTCTACATAAACCACCTGAGGATCAAGATAGACAAGGACTTCCCCACAAGGCTCATCCACACTGTGCGCGGCGTCGGCTATGTGCTTAAAGAAGAGTAACTCCATTCTTCGTCTCCGTCCCGGCAACGCTCACACCTTCTTGAACGCCCTTTCCCCTTCCGCACTTCGTTTTAACTCAATGGACTTTTACCGCTGTTTTTGATATTTTTTTTAATTAGAGGTATAATAGTTTTGCCGGCCTTGACCGGCGGAACGGGCCTGTTTGCCGTAGTTTTTGCAATAACGCCCGGAGAGCGAAGAATGCTGAGCGAACTTGTAAAAAACGAGCTTAAACGGATAGTGGGGACCGCGAACGCGGCCTTCGCCAGGGAGGAGCTTCTGTGCTACTCCTACGACGCCACCAACACGCTTTATCCTCCTGACGCCGTCGTCTTCGTGAAGAGCGCCGAGGAGGTCTCGTTGATACTAAAGATGGCGAACTCCGAGGGCTTCCCGGTCATCCCCCGCGGCGCGGGAAGCGGGTTTTCAGGCGGCAGCCTTCCGGTTGAGGGCGGGGTCGTCATATCGACCGAGAGGATGAACGGCATAATAGAGATAGATACGGAAAACCTTACGGCGGTGGTCGAGCCGG
The DNA here is from genome assembly GCA_016219075.1 of Deltaproteobacteria bacterium. Classification (GTDB taxonomy): domain Bacteria; phylum Desulfobacterota; class GWC2-55-46; order GWC2-55-46; family GWC2-55-46; genus JACRCH01. Next base: position 3,698 of record JACRCJ010000346.1, read on the forward strand.
GGGTCGTGTTGTGGGAGTTCCAGCAGGAGGTGGAAAAAAAGGGTCTCTTCTATCCGCCGGACCCCTCAAGCCTGAGGTTCTCAACGCTCGGCGGCAACATCGCCGAATGCGCCGGAGGCCCCAGGGCCGTAAAGTACGGGGTCACCAAGGACTATGTCCTCGGCCTTGAGGTGGTGCTCCCGACCGGAGAGATAATAAATACAGGCGTGAGGACCGCCAAGGGTGTCGTGGGGTACGACCTCACCAAGCTCATGGTCGGCTCCGAAGGCACGCTCGGGGTCGTAACGAAGGCTACTCTGAAGCTGGTGCCTCTGCCAGAGGCCACAAGGACGCTCCTTGCGGTATTCCCCGACCTCAAAGACGCGGCCACAGCCGTCTCCGGGATAATAAAGGCGAAGGTCATCCCCTCGACCCTTGAGCTCATAGACGGCGTATCGCTTAAATGCGTTGAGGAGTACGCGAAGGCCGGGCTGCCCGAAGCCGAGGCGGTCCTCTTGATCGAGGTGGACGGGAGCCGCGAAGGGGTCGTCAAGGACTCCGAAGTCGTCGAGAGGATATGCATGGAGTACGGCGCACAGTCCGTGAAGTCGGCTACCGGCAAAGACGAGGTAAGGGACCTCTGGAAGGCGCGCCGGGCGATCTCGGCCTCCCTTTTCAGGGTCAAGCCGAACAAGATAAACGAGGATGTCGTTGTGCCCAGGGCCTCTATCCCGGAACTCATTGGAGGCGTCAGGGAGATAGCCGATAGACTTAACCTTACTATCGCCTGTTTCGGGCACGCCGGCGACGGCAACATCCATGTCAATGTGATGTACGACAAGACGAACCCCTGCGAGGCCAAGGCCGCCGAAGACGCCGTAACGGAAGTCTTCAAGCTGACGGTAGAGCTCAAGGGGACGATCTCCGGAGAGCACGGAGTAGGGGTATCCAAGGCAAGGTATCTCTCCCTGGAGCTTAAACCCGAGGCCATAGAGGCGATGAAGAGGATCAAGGCGGCCTTCGACCCGAACGGGATCCTGAACCCGGGGAAGATATTCCCAAAAAAGGCGGCTGAAGAGGGCGCCTACATGGTCGGGGCCGAGGCGGCCTCAGGAGTGCCCGCCACCGGTCTGTAAGTCCTTTCACTTTTAATCCCCTGTCGGGGTTTAATTAAGCGCGGCTTGCCGCGTAGGCTGACTAACGATATTTCCTTCGAATACGCCGAGAAAAGCGGCGGGGTAGTTTATTGTTCCTTCGCCGCCCGGTCCGGGTATCGACCGTCGAGGGGTTTTTTGCATACGGGATTCGATGAATACTTTAGAGCTTCTTAAAGAGGAGATAGAGAAGTGCGTGAGGTGCGGCACATGCCGCTCGGTATGTCCCACCTTAAAGGCGATAGGCCGTGAGACGGCGTGCGCGAGGGGAAGGATAACCCTTGTAGAGCACCGCTTGAAAGGCTCCCTGGAGCTAAGCGGGAACTACCTCAGGCACATAAAGGAATGTACGCTCTGCGGGGCCTGCAAGTCCAACTGCCCGAACGGTGTGGATACGGTCAGGATATTCGCGGGGGCACGGGCCGAGGCGGTAGAGAAGGAAGGCGTGCCTTACGCGGCCTCCGTGGTCTTTAAAAACCTCCTTGAATCGAACAGGCTCCCGTGGGCCTTGAAGCTCGCCAACCGTCTTCAGGGGGTTCTCTTCAGGGACGCCGTAGCCTCTTCAGGGCTTCTTTCAAGGTTCCCTCTCCCTCTTATCGGAAGCGGCAGGCTCCTGCCGCCGATAGCGAAGACCCCGTTTCTTGAGCTTCCAAATGTAAAGGCCCTTTCCGGGCACGGTCGGCCGGGAGGCGCTCTGGGCAAGGCCGTAAGGGTGGCGTTCTACGCGGGGTGCGGGGTCAATTACCTCATGCCTGAGATCGGGACGGCCTCTTTAGATGTGCTCAAGAGGGCCGGGGTCGAGGTGGTGGTCCCCGTTGGGCAGGTCTGCTGCGGGATGCCCGCCTACGCCATGGGCGATAGAGCCACGGCAAGGGCGATGGCGTTGAAGAACCTCGATATATTCGAGTCATGCAACTTTGATTTCGTGACCACGGCATGCGCCACCTGCGGCCACGGGCTCAAGAGCCTCTTTAAAGATATGCTCGGTGACGACCCTGAGCTTAAAAGCAGGGTCGAGGCCTTTTCAAAAAAGGTGAGGGACATCTCCGAGCTCCTCGTAAACGAACTCGGGTTCAAGGGCAAGGGCAGGGGGCCGGGGCATGAGACAAAGGTCACATACCACGACCCGTGCCACCTCGGAAGGGCCCAGGGCGTGAGGGAAGAGCCTCGCGCTCTGATTGCGTCGTGTCCGGGGGTCTCACTTGAAGAGATGAAAAACCCCTGCAGCTGCTGCGGTCTTGGCGGAGGCTTAAGCCTTGTAAACTACGAGCTTTCGATGGAGATAGCGAAGAGGAAGGCCGAAAACATCAGGTCGAGCGGCGCCGATGTAGTGGTGACTGCGTGCCCTGGCTGCATGGTGCACCTGAGGGACGGTCTTCACAGGTTCGGCGTAAACGCGAAAGTAGCGCATGTGGTCGAACTCCTTTAGTCTGTTTGCTCTGTTCAGTTTGAATTACAAAATTCCCTGTGGCTTGCTACAGGGTTTCCTTATAAAAACCCTCCCCCTCGATGGGGGAGGGGAGGGTGGGGGTGAAAAAATGTTTTCACCCTCCCCGCTTCCCGTTGCATCGGAAGAGCGCAAAGGGAGCCCAGCCCTCCCGTCAAGGGAGGGGAGGCTTAAGGAGATACCATGTGGCTTGCCGCAGGGTGGTCCAGTCTCAGCCGATAATATAAAGACATCAAGACAGCATATACGGCGCTTTGATTCCCCGGAGGTCGATGCGCAAAAGCCCGGCTTTTTGCGCGTCTTTTGAGGCATCCGCCTCCGCAAGCCCCCAGTGCCGGCAGGGAGGCCTCATCAAGCCGGAGAGTCCGTTTGCCTTTGAGATAAAATTTTGAAAGGGGGCGCCGTATCTTCCATGACCAACTTTGTCTTCTGCATCCATAACCACCAGCCTGTCGGCAACTTCGACGAAGTCCTCGAAGAGGCCTACAGGGACTCGTACTGGCCTTTTCTTAAGGCCCTGTTCAAACACCCCTCGATAAAGCTGACCATACACAACTCCGGGTTCCTCCTCGACTGGATGATAAAAAACAAACCCGAGTACATCGAGCTCCTGAAGACCATGTCCGCCTCCGGGCAGGCCGAGATAATGGGCGGCGGGCACTACGAACCGATACTCCAGGTGCTGCCGGAAAGGGACCGCATAGGCCAGATACGGCTGATGTCGGAGAGGATCGAGAAGGTCTTCAAGACCCGCCCCAGAGGGATATGGCTCGCCGAGAGGATATGGGAGCCTTCGCTTCCGACCACGCTAACGAAGGCGGGGATAGAGTACCTCCTTGTGGACGATTACCATTTCATAAAATCCGGGCTTAAAAAAGATGAGCTTGGCGGCTACTATGTCACCGAGGACCAGGGCAATGTCCTCAAGATTTTCCCGGGGAGCGAAGCACTTCGCTACCTGATACCCTTTCAGACGGTAGATAACCTTGAAGCCCACCTCAAGGGCCTCAAGGGGTTTTTGAAGAAGGGGAACTGCGCCATATACGGCGACGACGGCGAGAAGTTCGGCGTGTGGCCTGGCACCAGGAAATTGGTCTTCGACGAGGGCTGGCTCGAGAGGTTCTTTGAAAAGATAGAGGCGAGTCTTGAGTGGCTCAGGCCCGCCACCATCTCCTCTTTCATGGACGCGGAGGGGCCGCTGGGGAGGATTTACCTCCCCACGGCATCGTACATGGAGATGGGCGAGTGGTCGCTTCCCGCCGGGGCCTCAAAGGACTATACGGGCCTTATAGACAGCCTCGGCTCATGGAGCGACGGAGAGACCGCCAGACGGTTCCTGCACGGCGGCACATGGAGGAACTTTTTCTCAAAGTACCCGGAGTCCAACTGGCTGCACAAGAGGATGCTTATGGTAAGCAGGGCCCTTGAGGCACGCTCCGGGCCGGACACTGCGACGGCC
>JACRCJ010000343.1 GCA_016219075.1 Deltaproteobacteria bacterium
GAGTGCTGCGCCGCCGAGCCCCAGCCCCGGCCGATGATGGACCTGACGACGAGAGGCACGCTCAATTTTCCGCCGAACATGTAGCGCCACTTCGCGGCGTGGTTTATTATCTGGTCCATGGCGAGCGGCATGAAGTCCACCCTCATGTGGACGAGTATCGGCCTCATGCCGGCAAGCGCGGCACCTATGGCGATCCCCGTGACGGCGTTTTCGGCGAGAGGGGAGTCCATGACCCGGTCTTTGCCGAACTTCGCGTGCAGCCCCTTTGTTGTGCCGAAGACCCCCCCGGAGTCGTCCACGCCTTCTCCTATGACGAAGACGCTTCTGTCGGAATCGAGCATCTGGGAGGTCGATTCCAGAAGTGCTTCCCTGTAGGTGAGGCCCCTCAAGCCCGGTTCTTTGGCGCTCATTTTTTCAAACTCTGTCTTGTTCCCGTAAATTCTTGTCCAGGGCATCTTGGGTCCTTGTACGGTTTATGTCGGCTTAAAGATAGAGGTCTTCAAGGAGGTCTTTTTCCTCGGGGTAGGGGCTCTCCTTCGCGAACCTTACGGCGTCGTCTATCTCGGAGCGTATGGATGAAGCGGCCTCTTCCATCTCCCTTGAAGTCATCACGCATTTTTCGATCAAATACTTCCTGAATGTCTTAAGCGGGCACTTCTCTATCCAGTAGTCGAGTTCTTCCTTGGGCCTTGAGCCCTTCGCGAAGTCGGCCTCCGGGCCGACATGGCCCTTCCACCTGTAGGTCTTCGCCTCTATGAGCGAGGGGCCGCCGCCGCGGCGCGCCCTTGAGACCGAGTCTTGGGCGGCCTTGTACACCGCTATCACATCGTTTCCGTCCACGCACGCGCCGTGGGCGTCAAACGCAGAGGCGGTGTCGGATATCCTGCAGCCTGGCTGTCTGGCTGACTGGTGTGAGTTGGTTGCGTAAAAGTTGTTTTCGCAGACGAAGACCACTGGGAGCTTCTTCAACGAGGCGAAGTTGAAGGACTCGTAAAAGACCCCCTCGTCGTAGGCGCCGTCGCCGAAGAATATCACTGTCACCCGCTCTTCGTTTTTAAGAGTCGATGCGAGGGCCGCGCCGACCCCCATCGGGATCCCGCCGCCGACTATGGCCGAGGTGCCGAGGATACCGTTCTCGATGTCGATAAGGTGCATCGAGCCCCCCTTGCCCTTCGAGCAGCCCGTGACCTTGCCGTAGAACTCGGCGAAGAGAGGCCGCATGGAGCTGCCCTTTGCCAGGCAGTGCCCGTGCCCCCTGTGGTTTGAAAAGAGATAGTCTTTTTTTTTAAGGTTCAGGCAGACCCCGGCGGCTATCGCCTCCTGGCCTATGCACAGGTGCACCGGGCACTTCATCTCCTGTTGGGGATAAAGCTCGACGACCTTCTCCTCGAACATCCTGATCCTGAGCATCGATTTATACATGTCGATGAGGAGGTCCTTGGTCAGCGCCTGTATGCCGTATTTCAAAAGCTCTTTCTGCATCGCTTGCCTTTTGCACGCCCTCTTAGCAGGCTGCTGAAAAACAGCCCGACCCACCCAACGGGCGGGTCCCCCGGGCAATCCATGGATGGATTGCCAAATTGCGAGGCTTTTTTTAGCGTTAATAGAAAGTACCCGTGACCATACGGCGAGTAAAGCTGTAATAGAAGTCTCAGGCTTACCAACATTTAAAAAGCAATTTGTGAGATTTGGCTGAATTCACTTCAGACAAATCGTTGCTGAAAAAGCCATGGAAGGACTTTTTCAGCATCCTGTCAGATGAAGTTCACATGGGGCCCGGGGTTACGGAGCTCCCAGAGGTACCTGTTGACCTCGTCCATCCTGCAGTTCTCCCTGCACCCCTTTATGTCGAGTTCTTTGGCGACGAACTCCATCACCTTTTTCCTCCGCTCGCCCTTCCAGATATCCTCGAAGGTCTCCTTGTTTATGTCGCCGAAGAGGAACCTCTCGTCTCCGAGATAAGCGCTGCACCCCCACACCCCGCCCCCGGCGTCTATGTATGTCCAGAACGGGAGCGCCAGGCACTTGGAGTAGCTCTTCTTGCCGCTTTCGAGTTTTTTCATGGCGTTCATCCTGAAGACCACATTGAATCCGCCGCCGCTTATCTTTTTAAGCTCTTCGCCGAGGTGGTAGTAGTCGCTGTACCTGAACTCCCTGTACTGTTCGGTAAGGGATTTGAGGTGCTGGGAGTATGACTTTATGACGAGGTAGTCGGCCCCGATCTCTTTGGCCTTTTCGGCCAAAAGTACCGCTTCATGGGCGTTCTCGGGAAGGAGTATCATCTGCATCCCGATGGTGGCCTTGAGGCCGTGCGCATGCCTGAACCTTACGGCCTCGCGGATGTTCTCCATGACGGTAGCGAAGTCCTCTTCCCTGGTCCTGTGGACCCTGGCGTAGGTCTCCTTTGTCCCGCCGTTTATGCTTATCTTTATCCATGAGATGGAGGCCAGCGATTCGGTGATGACCTTCCTGTTGAAGAAGACGCCGTTTGAGGTTATTGCGACGTCTATCCCCGATTTTTTGGTGTGGTTTATGATATCCGTGATATTTTTGTGCAGTAGCGGCTCGCCCTCTCCGGCGTACATGATGCTCTTTACGCCGAGCCGGCCCATCTCGGCAAGCCTTGTCTTGAGGAGTTCGGCGGGGAGGTATCTCGCCTGGTACTCCATGTAGTCGAGAGCGCAGTATGTGCACCTGTGGTTGCAGTAGCCTACGGGTGAGACCTCCGCGTATACAGGGTATATGTCGGAGCCGCCAAGCCAGTCGTTGACCCTTCCGACATGGTACATCAGCTTGTGGCTGTCGATCCTGAACTCATCCATCGCTGAACTCTCTCTTGACTCCTGAATGTGCAGACAGCTACAATTACATAAGATAACACAGGTACTTACACTAAACAATACAAAATTCCCATTAACACCAGATAATCCCGTGTTTTTTGGGTGATACGGTTGATTCTACATTTTGTCGAATCAACGC
>JACRCJ010000344.1 GCA_016219075.1 Deltaproteobacteria bacterium
CCTGCGGCCGAGTTCCTCAACCCTCCGCCGAGGGACTTCACTTCCGGCGTATACAAGTGGAAGTCAACGCCATTCGACGAGATAATCCCGACCGACGAGGACTTCGTAAAGATGGTCAAGGGAAATCTTAACCATAACAACATAGCCGGCTGGAACGGCATGAACGGCACGTCGATGCCAGGATGGGGCGACATGCTTGGCGACCAGGATGTCAGCGACATCATAGCCTTCATCAAGTCGCTGGCCGAGCTGGGCGCGCCGCAAAAGCCCGCCATAAACACCTCGGGCGCGGTCTCCTCCTCCAAGGAGAGTCTCGAGAGGGGGCAGAAGGTATTCAAGGACAGGTGCGCGGAGTGCCACGGGGAAGAGGGCAGGGGAGACGGCACCAAGAAGCTCAAGGACGACTTGGGCTTCCGCACATGGCCGAGGAACTTCACAAAGCCCTTTACCTTCAGGGTCAGCAACAAGGCGAAGGATATATACACGCGCATAACCGTCGGCATACCCGGTACCCAGATGCCGAGCTTCGCGGACCCGAGCAGCCAGAAAAAGCTCACCGACGAGGAGAGGTGGGACGTAGCCAATTACGTGGCCTCTCTCGAGTCCCCTTACAAGAAGCCGACCAACTCTACCGTCATAAACGCCATGAGGGTCGAGGGCGAGGTGCCAGATAAGCACAACGACCCGGCATGGGAAAAGGCCAAGTACACGAGCTACTACATGGTGCCCCAGCTAATAGCCGCTGAAAGGCACTTTACGCCTTCGCTTGATACCATTTCCGTGAAGGCCGTGTACAACGACCAGGAAGTGTCCCTGCTGGTCGAGTGGGACGACAGGACAAAGAGCCTGCCCGGAGACGCGAAGGCGATAGAGATAGCCGACGGCGACGTCTTTGAGGACGCGGTCGCGGTGCAGTGGCCCGTCGCGATCCCGCAGGAGAGCGAGAAGCCCTACTTCGGCATGGGTGACGCGGCGCTGCCGGTCAACATCTGGTACTGGAAGAGCGAGTCGGGCGCGGGCCAGCCCCAGAGCTTCAAGCTCCTTAACTCCAAGGGCATAAAGGACAGGGAGGAGAGGGACCCCGCCTCCGTGGGTCTTAAGTACTCCGCCGCCTATGACAAGGGCACATGGAGGGTCGTCATGAAGAGGCCCATAAAGACTGGCGATGCCTCCAAGGACATCCAGTTCGAGGAAGGCAAGTTCATCCCCGTGGCGTTTGCGGCATGGGACGGCTCGAACAAGGAAAAGGGCTCCAAGCATGAGATGACCACATGGTGCTGGATACTCATGCAGCCCCCGGCCAGAAGCTCCGTCTACGTATGGCCTATAATAATCGGCCTCATCATCCTCGGCGCCGAGCTCGCATGGCTCGCCAGCGCTAAAAGAAGAAAAACAGGACAATAATGGCGCGTCTCACTTGGCGGAGTTTTCTATTATTATGTGGGAGCAACAAACGGGTAGATAGAAATGGGGCTCGGATAAGCCGACTGAGACATCTATCAGGCTGTTGAAAAACAGTCTGCTGATGCAAGCCATGGACAGGTAGTTGAAAAAGGCACGGAGGGACTTTTCAACTACCTGTTAGATGCAGCTTCCGTACGCGTTATGGCCTGAACTCGTTTGACGGTGGCCTCAGTACGTCGCCGTTCCATAGCTTGCCTGGCGATCTTCTGTAGCGGGAATCCCCGCGTGGTCGTCACTATACTGCCACCCCCGCATCCTTTTAGGGAGGCGGCGCTACACAGCGCCGCCTCCTGTCCCGCCTCTATAGCGTCGTAAACAGCCCCCGGGCGGGAAATGCCGCATGGATATGAGGCGAAAAAACCTGGGAGACTAATAATGCTTGGGATAGGAGTTCCTGAATTATTGTTGGTTCTTATAGCAGCAATTATTTTTATAGGTCCTGAAAAGCTGCCGGATATAGCCAGGGCTCTTGGAAAGGGTTATGCTGAATTTAAGCGTGCCTGTGAGGAAGTTAAAAGAAATATTGAAGAGGCCACCCCTTCTCAATATCAAGGCTCCGGAGAAGAAAAGTCCATAAAAAAACCAAGTCAGGCAACGGAACGTAAAAGCTGATGAAAAAAGGATTTTAGAAAGAATCGTGGATACCGGAAAGAAAATGGATGTCACGGTACATCTTCGTGAGCTTCGAAGCCGTCTTATCGTCTGCGTTTTAGCCTCTTGCGCGGGATTCGCGGTCGCTTATTATTTCTCGGAAGGGCTGTATAAGCTCCTTGCAAGACCGCTTCTCCATGCACTTCCTCCCGGAAAAGATTTCATGGTATTTACCGGGATAGTGGAGCCTTTTTTTATCTATTTTAAGGTCGGGATGCTCGGCGGCATAGTCATTGCCAGCCCTGTCATACTCTATGAGATATGGGGCTTTGTGGCGCCAGCGCTCTACCGGGAAGAGAAGTTCTGGCTTCTCTTTATCGTATTATCCTCCTTTATCCTTTTCGTCTCGGGTACGCTTTTCGCCTATTTCATAGTCTTTCCCTTCGGGTTTAAGTACCTTTTAAGCTTTGAGGGCG
>JACRCJ010000345.1 GCA_016219075.1 Deltaproteobacteria bacterium
ACCCCTGAAAGTCCTTGACTCTCTTTTTCAGTGAAGATATTATCTATTTTCTTCCTTTTTTACTTTATTTTCACAGGTCTCAAGGAACCCCATGGAAAACGAAATAGTCTTAAAGTCGCTCAAGGACAGCATCAAGACAAAAGAGAAGTTCCTGACGAAAAAGAACGCCGCCCTCGTCGTTCAGTCGGCTGAGGCGATAGTCGAGGCGTTCAAGGCCGGGGGCAAGCTCCTTGTGGCAGGAAACGGCGGAAGCGCCGCCGACGCCCAGCACCTCGCCGCCGAGTTCGTCAACCGCTTCGAGATAGAGAGGCCCCCCCTGCCGGCTTTAGCCCTGACGACAGACTCGTCGAACATAACGAGCATAGGAAACGACTACTCCTTCGACCAGATATTCTCCAAACAGGTGCGCGCGCTCGGCAGGGAGAACGATGTCTTTCTCGCCATATCCACAAGCGGGAACTCCCCGAACATCACAAAGGCCGTAGAGGTGGCCAGGTCGATGGGCATAAAGGTAATCGCCCTCACCGGCAAAGGCGGCGGGGAGCTCGCCAAGAAGGCCGACATACTCCTGAATGTGGACGCCAAGGTCACGGCCAGGATCCAGGAGGTCCATATCACCGTATGCCACATACTCTGCGAGCTTGTGGACCACATGTTATTCCAGAAAGGATAAAAACCCGCATTGGCAAGGTCTGTGAAGAAAAAGGTGTTCAAACCCATCTCCACAAAGGGATTAAAGACCTACTCGATAAAGGACAGGAAGAGTAAGGTCAGCGTCACCGAGTTCGCGGGACTGCCCCAAAAGGGCGGCTCGTTTGCGGATTTCGTCTCCAAGCTCCCGGACATACTCGCCGCCCGCGACTTAAGGTCGGTGGCCGCCTCAATAATAAACGCCAAAAAAAACGGCAGAACAGTAGCTCTCGGCATGGGCGCCCATGTCATAAAGGTCGGGCTCGGCCCCATTATAATAGACCTCATCGAGCGCGGCGTCATAGATTCGATAGCCATGAACGGGGCCTGCGTGGTGCACGACTTCGAGACCGCCTTTGCCGGGTGCACCTCCGAGGATGTCGATAAAGAGCTTGGCGCCGGGGCCTTCGGCATGGCCGAGGAGACCGGCGCGCTACTTAACAGGGCCATAAACAAGGGGTCAAAGAAGGGGCTCGGAAAAGCCGTCGGGGAGATGATCGAAAGGTCGAAGTTCCCCCATAAGGACAAGAGCATCCTTGCCGCCGGGGCGCGCGCGGGCATCCCCATCACAGTCCATGTCGCCCTCGGCACGGACATACTCCACATACACCCGCAGATGGACGGAAGGGCCACAGGGGAGGCCTCTATGGTAGACTTCAGGCTCTTCTCTTCGGTCGTGGCAAGTTTGGAGAAGGGCGTATACTTGAACATCGGCTCTGCCGTCATAATGCCGGAGGTCTTTTTAAAGGCCCTGACGATAGTCAGGAACCTCGGCCACGAAGTCGTCAACTTCACGACCGTCAACATGGACTTCATACAGCACTACCGCCCGCTTACGAATGTCGTGAGAAGGCCGACGCAGGGCGGAGGCGCGGGCTACAGGCTCACGGGCCACCACGAAATAATGGTCCCGCTCCTTTACGCGATGATCATCGAGGGGCTGTAAAGACGCCCCTCTGCTCCGGGTTTGCGCACGGCGGACTTAAAAGACAAACTTCAAGATATCAAAGGCTCTTTTCAGGCGGGGCGGATAAAGTCTTTTCCATCGGTCAAGCGCCAACAGAATATCAGGGTTCAGGGTACAACCCTGAACCCGCTTAATGTACTGGCGTACGGGTGCTGGCGCACGGCTAATTAAAAGCTGACCCCATACTCGCTAACGATGTGCCAGATGGACGCATTTAAAATTGGACACCGCACGGTGGGCGCGAGCGGGGAGGTACTGGCGTACGGCTAATTAAGAACACCCTTTTTGCCTTGTCTTTAATAAACCCGGGCGGGGAGGCAGAAGGGCCGGAACCCTACCCCCAAGAACCGCACGGCAGTGCGTAAAAAGTTCTTAAGCACAGGGGTTAGAAGAAATTTTTTTCAAATCGGGTTAGACGCAAACGGAATATCATGGTTCAGGTCACAGACCTGAACCCGCTCAATGTTTTTTATAATATCAATCTCCCTACGGAAGACGCCATGAAAGAAAAAGCCTGGTCAGGCCGTTTCAAAGAGTCCACCGACAAGCTCGTCGAGGAGTTCAACGCCTCCATCTCCTTCGACAAACGCCTCTACAAGTTCGACATCATGGGCTCCATAGCCCACGCGACTGTTTTGGCCAAAGCCGGGATACTCACCCAGAAAGAATCGAAAAAGATAATCGCCGGGCTCAAAAAGGTGGACAAGGAGATCTCCGGAGGACTCTTCTCCTTCACCCCCGAGATGGAAGACATACACATGGCCGTTGAAAAACGCCTCACCGAGCTTATCGGCCCCTTAGGCGGGAAGCTCCATACCGGAAGAAGCCGGAACGACCAGGTGGCCCTCGACATAAGGCTTTATTTAAGGGACCAGATATACGAGATAATATGGCTTCTGCACGGATTCAAGAACTCGCTCGTGGAGGTCGCCGGAGAGAACATTGATGTCATAATGCCGGGCTACACGCACCTTCAGAGGGCGCAGCCGGTTCTTTTAAGCCACCACATGCTCGCCTACTACGAGATGTTCAAACGCGACACACACAGGCTCTTTGACTGCCTTGAGCGG
>JACRCJ010000347.1 GCA_016219075.1 Deltaproteobacteria bacterium
CTTGTAAAGAGGTCTCAACGGATGCCAAAGACAAAACACATAGGGGTATATCCCGGGACATTCGACCCGATCACGAGGGGCCATCTCGACATAATCGAGCGGGGCCTGAAGCTCTTTGACCTTCTGATAGTCGCCGTGGCCGAGAACCTCACCAAGGCCCCGCTCTTCGATGTAGACGAGAGGCTCGCTCTTATCGGGCACGAGCTTAAGAAGTACAGGGACGTAAAGGTCGAAAGCTTCGACTCACTCCTCATAGACTACATGAGGAAGAAGAAGGCCAAGACGGTGCTTCGGGGCCTGAGGGTCATCTCGGACTTCGAGTACGAGTTCCAGATGGCGCTGATAAACAGGAAGATGGAACCCAATGTCGAGACGGTCTTCATGATGACCTCCGAGAACTACGCGCCCGTGACATCGAGGTTCATCAAGGAGATAGCGCGTCTCGGCGGCGATGTCGGCCCGTTTGTGACGCCCAATGTGGCCAAAAGACTCAAAGAGAAGTACGGAAGATAGAACTTTTCATCAGGTAAAAGGAGCATCCGGGATGATCAAGCTTTCAGGCAGGCTTTCAGGGTTGGAAGAGTCCGTCACTCTGGCTATAACGGCAAAGGCACGGGCCCTGAAGGCCGAGGGGAAAGACATCATAGGTTTCGGGGCCGGAGAGCCGGACTTCGACACCCCTGAGAACATAAAAGAGGCCGCGATAAAGGCCATAAGGGGAGGCCATACAAAGTACACCCCCGTCGGAGGCATCAACGAGCTCAAGGACGCGATAATCGGCAAGTTCGAGAGGGACAACCGCCTCAGGTACTCAAGGGAAGAGGTCATCGTGTCGTGCGGCGGCAAGCACTCGATCTTCAACCTCTTCCAGGCGATACTCGACCCCGGCGACGAGGTCATAATACCTGCCCCCTACTGGGTCTCGTACCCCGTCATGGTGATGCTCGGAGGCGGGACCCCGAAAGTCGTGCATACCAGGGAGTCCGAGGGTTTCAGGATGACCCCGGAGGCCTTCGAGGCTCACATTACCAGGAACACAAGGGCCGTGGTCATCAACAGCCCCTCAAACCCCACGGGCGCCGCCTACACGGCCGGCGAGCTTGAAAAGCTCGCCGAGGTGGCCCTCAGGCACAAGCTCCTTATCATATCGGATGAGATATACGAGAAGCTCACCTACGACGGCTTCCTCTCAAGCTCCATAGCGTCGGTCTCCGACGAGGTCAAAAAGAATACCGTCGTATTGAACGGGGTCTCGAAGACCTACTCGATGACGGGCTGGCGGATAGGCTACGCCGCGGGGCCCAAAGAGATAGTCAAGGCGATGACCAACATCCAGAGCCAGTCCACCTCCAACCCGGCTTCCATCAGCCAGTGGGCGGCCGTAGAGGCCATAAGCGGCCCGCAGGGGACCATCGAGGCCATGAAGGTGGAGTTCGAGAAGAGGAGGAACGCCATGGTGGACGGCCTGAACGCCATACCCGGCGTCTCAGCGATAAGGCCGCAGGGGGCGTTCTATGTCTTCGCCAACATCTCAAAGTCGCTCGGCAAGAGGGTGGGAGAGAAGACCCTGAAAGGCTCGGTGGACATCGCCAACTACCTCCTGGACTCGGCCGGGATAGCCGTAGTACCGGGAGAGCCGTTCGGGGACGATTCCTTCGTAAGGCTCTCTTACGCGATATCGATGAAGAATATCGTGGACGGGGTCAGGAGGATCAATGAAGCCATCGGCAGGCTTAAGTAGCTGAGAGCATCAAGCGGCGGCTTTACGGTATCTTTCACGGGCCTCCTTACAAGGGGGCCTTTTTTTATTTAGCCGTCAAAACACCAGACTCCTGTCTGGTGATGAATAGGCGGCCTGAAGGGCGCGATTGAAAATCGTAGCAGAAGAAACCGCCGACTCCTGTCGGCGGAGATTCATTTCTCTCTTAGGGTCTAATACCCCGCAGCTTGCCGCGTCATTTTAAATCTCCTCCCCCTTGACGGGGGAGGCAGGGTGGGGGTGAAGAAGATTCCACCCACCCTCCCAGCTTCCCGTTGCAACGGAAGAGCGCAACGGGAGCCCAGCCCTCCCGTCGAGGGAGGGGATGTATAAGGGAGATACCCCTTGCTACGGGGTGGTTCATTTTTAACGCTCTGAAAACCCCGGGTTTGAAACCCGGGGAGGGTTCATTCCGAAGCCTCCCCGGAAAGCCGGGACCGGTGTCTGGTACCGGCTTTCTCCTCTTCCTTTATTATCTCGGCCTCGAAGACGAATATCCTCGCGTCTTCCTTCCAGTCAAAGCACTCAAGCCCGGCCTTCAAACAGGTCTCCTCAAGGAACCTCTCCCGGTCAAAGCCGTGCTCAACGGCGACCTGCGGAAGAAGGACCCCCCTGAACCGTTTCTTGGTTATGTATAACCCGTGCCTGCCGACCTCTATCTCGGAGACTTCCGTTATCTCCCTGAGGGGGCTCAAGACCGATATCTCTATCGTTACGCAGTCGAGTTCTTCGTGCTCCAGGGGCGCGAACCTCGGGTCTCTGGAGCAGGCCGCAACAGCCATGTCCCTTACCGTTATGTAGAGAGGTTTGGGCGAGGCGAAGGTGCCTATGCACCCTCTAAGCCGCCCGTCCTTGTGCAGGGTCACGAAAGCTCCGGCGTCGTCGAAGAGGCCCGGGCTCGGAAGGCTCACCTCAAGGGCGGCGTTCTCCCTGACATAAGTCTCTATCGAGCGCCGGGCTATCTTCAGCAGGGTCTCTTTTTCAAGTCGCGTCAACGGCATCAACGGCATCTCCTCAGAAAGGGCGCGGAAAAACCCCAGTCGGTTTTAATCCCCTGTCGGGGTTTAATTAAGCGCGGCTTGCCGCGTAGGCTGACTAACGATATTTCCTTCGAATACCCCTGCTTTGCGGCGGGGCGGTTTATTAAACATTTACCGGTTTGCATTTTCGTTATATTATCATATAATCCCGTGTCAAGGAACCGTTTTTAAATACACCTTTCGGGAAGATTGCCGCTATGAAAGCCATGGAAGAGCTTAAAAAAGAGGTCCGCTCGCTCCTCAGGGAGAAAGACGCGCTGATGCTGGCGCACAACTACCAGAGAGACGAGATACAGGAGACGGCCGACATCACCGGGGACTCTCTCGCCCTCTCCCAGGCCGCCGCCGACTCTCCCCGGAAGGTGATAGTCTTTTGCGGCGTGCACTTCATGGCCGAGAGCGCCGCGATACTCGCCCCTGAAAAGACCGTGATACTTCCGAGACTCGACGCGGGCTGCCCCATGGCCGACATGATAACCCCGTCCGAGCTCGCCGAAGAGAAGAAAAAGAGGCCGGGCGTGCCAGTCGTGGCTTATGTCAACACGACCGCCGCCGTGAAGGCCCTAAGCGACATCTGCTGCACATCGGCCAACGCCGTCAGGGTAGTGGATTCGCTCCCCTCCGAACGGGTCTACATGATCCCGGACAGGAACCTCTCGCACTATGTCTCTCTCTTTGCCAAAAAGAAGATGGAGTGGTGGAACGGCTTTTGCCCCACCCACGAGAGGCTCACGCCCGCCGAGGTCGTAAGGGCGAAGGCGGAGAACCCCGGAGCGGTATTCGTCTGCCACCCGGAGTGTAACCCCGAGGTCGTGAAACTGGCCGACCATGTCTGCTCCACCTCCGGGATGTACAGGTTCGCCAGGGCCACGGACGCAAAGACGGTAATAGTTGGCACCGAGACGGGCATACTGTACAGGCTTAAAAAGGAGAACCCGGAGAAGAAGTTCATACTCCCCTCAAGGGCGCTCATATGCCCGAACATGAAGCTCACGGCTCTTGAAGACGTCGCTCTAAGCCTGAGGGAGATGAAGAACATCGTCACGGTCCCCGAAGATATCAGGGCAAGGGCGAAGCTGGCTCTCGACAGGATGCTAAAGGTGCCGAGGGACTCAACGAGTTAGGGAAGCGGGGTGGGTGAAGGTGCGAAACTTTGACGCTCTCCAGCAAAGAGTTTTTTACGCCCTGCCGGGCGTTTCTTGGGGGTAGGGTTCTGGCCGCTTTCTCCCTCTCCTCCCCGTGCGCTTCGCCCGCTTAACCGCTGCGCTTAATTCCTCCCCGCTCGCGCACCCGCCTTCGCCTTAGGCGGCCTCACCCTACGCCCCGCTGGTGTTGGAAAGACAAGCCTCAAAAATCTTTAACGGGTTCAGGGTACAACCCTGAACCCGCAAGGAGTGAGCGTAACCCAACCTTGTATATTGGAGGCAGTGGATTTTAAGGCCGCTAAAGTTGGGTTTCGTTTCCTCAACCCAACCTACCCAACTTTGATTCCGCTCGATTCGTCCGGTATTAAAAGGCCGGGTACTCATGCAAAGAATTGAAGCACACATTAGCCCCCGGCCTTGTCACTCAAGACCAGGAGGCCCCGCCGTTATACGGCGGGGCCTCTTTTTTTCGGCAAGGAGCCGGGTGGCGGATAAGGCGTCACTATTGGCCGTTCATCCTCTTCCACCTCCCGGGTGCAATGGCCTTTATTATCTCCATCAGTACGAGCGGCTGGACGGACGCCAGGAACACTATAGCCCAGTCCGACATGTCGAGCGGGACGACCTTGAATATCGTCTGGAGCGCCGGTATGTAGATAAGCAGGAGCTGGCTGCCGAATATCACGACTACGGCCCAGTTGAGCGTCCTGTTGGAAAAAACCCCAATCCTGAAGACCGAATCCCACATCGACCTGCAGTTGAACACATGGAACTTCTGGCAGAAGACCAGGACGGTGAAGGCCATCGTCCGCGCCTTTATCAGGTCCCCCCCCAGGTAATATAGCTCGAAGGTGTAGACGGCGAGCGTGCAGAGCGCGATAAAAACGCCCTGCAGGACCATCACCCACAGAAGCCCCTTCGTGACGATCCCCTCGGTCCTCTTCCGCGGCGGCCTGTCCATCACGCCCGGGTCTACCGGCTCCATCGCGAGCCCCAGGGCGGGCAACCCGTCCGTGACAAGGTTCGTCCAGAGTATCTGCACCGGAAGAAGAGGCAGAGGCATCCCGGTAAGGGAGGCGAGAAGTAGGACGAATATCTCGCCGATATTGCACGACAGGAGGAAGTGCACCACCCTCCTGATGTTGTCGAATATGCCCCGGCCTTCCTCAACCGCCGAAACGATTGAGGCGAAGTTGTCGTCTGTAAGGACCATGTCCGAGGCCTCCTTGGTCACATCGGTCCCGGTTATGCCCATGGCCACGCCGATGTCGGCTTCTTTAAGGGCCGGGGCGTCGTTCACGCCGTCGCCGGTCATGGCGATGGTCTCTCCGCGCGCCTTCCATGCCTTTACGACCTTGAGCTTGTGCTCAGGGTTGACCCTCGCGTAGACCTTTATCAAAGGGAGCTTCTCCCTGAACTCGGCCTCGCTCATCCTGTCGAGCTCTTCTCCGGTCACGGCGATGTCGCCATAGCGGAATATGTCGAGCTCGCGGGCTATGGCTATGGCCGTCATCCTGTGGTCGCCCGTTATCATTATCGGGGTCACCCCGGCCGAGCGCGCCTTTTCAACGGCCCCGAAGACCTCTTCTCTCGGGGGGTCTATCATCCCGGCAAGCCCCAGGAATGTGAGGTCTTTCTCAAGGAGATGGATGTTGTGCGTGTCGAGCGGGGCCCTTGAGGCCCTCCAGGCGAAGGCCAGCACACGGAGGGCCTCTTTGGAGAACTCGTCGTTTATCGCCTCTATCGACCTTACCGTTTCGGTGGAGACCGGCTTTACGCCGTTGTCGTAGACCGAGGTCGAGAGCGCGAGCACCCTTTCCGGGGCGCCCTTTACGAAGGCGTGGTATGTGCCGGAGGCGTCTTTGAAGATGGTGGTCATCAGTTTTCTTTCGGAGTCGAAGGGGACCTCGCCCACGAACGAATACTCCGCGAAGAGGGCTCTGCGGTCAAGCCCGGCCTTGAGAGCGAGGCTTAAGAGCGCCCCCTCCGTCGGGTCTCCTATGATATCCCAGCCCGAGCCCTTCTCCTTGAGCTCGGCCCCGTTACATAGGACCGCGGTCTTGAGCGCGAGCATGAGGCTTGAGCTGTCTTTGGGAGAGAGGGGCCTCGTGCCGCTGAAGAACTCTCCGGAGGGCGCGTACCCGGTGCCCGAGACCGTGATTACCTCCCTGTCCGGCAGGTAGAGCTTCCTGACGGTCATCTGGTTTTGAGTGAGGGTGCCGGTCTTGTCAGACGCTATTACGGTGGCGGCCCCGAGCGTCTCCACGGACGGGAGCTTCCTGATGAGGGCGTGGCGTTTGACCATCCTCTGAACGCCGAGGGCGAGTACGACCGTGACGACCGCCGGAAGCCCCTCCGGTATTGCGGCAACGGCGAGGCTTACGGCCGTCAGGAACATCTCAAGGGTGTCTTCGCCCCTGAATACCCCGAGGCCGAAGATAAGGGCGCAGATCCCTCCTGCGGCGTAAACGAGGCGGCGGCCGAACTCGGAGAGCTTTTTCTGAAGCGGCGTGGGCTCGGCCTTAGCCTCCTGAAGCATCCTGGCGATCTTGCCCATCTCGGTAGCCATGCCGGTGGCCACCACCACGGCGCGGCCCCTCCCGTAGACGGCCACGGTGCCGAGAAAGGCCATGTTCACCATGTCCGCAAGCGGCGCGGTGTTCTCGATATGGACCGTGGTCTTCTCTATCGGGTGGGACTCGCCCGTCAGGGCGGCCTCCTGGATTTTGAGGAACTTCGACTCTATTATCCTTAAGTCCGCGGGGATGTGGTCCCCGCTCTCTATGGCCACTATGTCGCCGGGGACAAGCTTTGAGGCGTCTAAAGTCGTAAGCTCACCGGAGCGAAGAACCCTGGCCGTCGGCGCCGAGAGCCTCTTTAACGCCTCCATCACCCGCTCGGCCTTCTCCTCCTGCATAAAGCCGATGACGCCGTTCAGGACGACTATCGCCATTATGGCGAGAGAATCGACCCATTCGCCGAGCGCCCCGGCAACGATGGCCGCGCCGATAAGGACGAGTATTATGAACTCGGTAAACTGTTTGAAGAACCTTAAGAAGGCGCTCTCTCTCTTCTTTTCGGTGAGCCTGTTAGGCCCCCATTTGCCGGCTCTGGAGGCGGCTTCGGCGCTTGTGAGCCCCTGGGCCGGGTCGGTTGCGAGGCTTTCCATGACCTGTTCGACGGTTTTCTGGTACCATTCCATTTATAAAGGCCTTTTAAAATCAGTTATTTGGGGTTTAAAGCAAGGAAGCGGCGGTGCATTAAAAAGTTAACCATAGCGGCACCGGGGTGTCAAGGCGCATAAAGACCCCAGGGGCGGTCCGGGCGGAGGCATTTCGGCGCGGTGTTAAAAAAAGCTTCAATTACTTCACCGATATATACTATAATACGGAATTACGCGGTCTTTGACCCATGCGCTCAACTATCTGTAATTTCTGAATAAACCGCCCCGCCGCTTTTCTTCGGGGTATTCGAAGAAAATATCGTTAGTCAGTCTGCGGCAAGCCGCTTAATAAAACCCCGACAGGGGATTAAATCTTTAAAGACGCGCCCTTGGGATGGTTCTTTGATGGATGTAGGTTCTTTGAAGAGGATTCTGGTGAGGGCCCCCAACTGGATAGGGGACGCGGTCTTGTGCCTGCCGGCGCTTGCGTGCCTGAAGGCTTTGTACCCGTCGTCCTCCATAACGGTCCTTACAAAGAGCCGCGCGGTCCCCGTTTTCAGGCACAACCCGGCGGTCGAGGATATCATAGAGTACGAGGACCGCTCTAAACACAGCGGCATAAAGGGCAGGCTGGTCCTCTCCGGAGAGATACGGGAGCGGAGGTTCGACCTCGCCGTACTCTTCCAGAACGCCTTTGACGCGGCCTTCATCGCCTATATCTCCCGCATCCCCATGAGGGTCGGCTACGCGAGGGACTTGAGGACCAAGCTCCTTACGATGCCGGTCCCGGTCACGAAAGAGATAAAGTCGCGCCACCAGGTCTACTACTACCTGAATATCGTCAAGGCCCTCGGGGGGGCCGTCCCCTCCTCTCCGGTCCCGCGCATCTACCTCGCAAAAGACGAGCTGGCGTGGGCCGGGGAGTTCCTCAGGAAAAACGGCCTTGATAAAAAGGTCCTCATAGGGGCGGCCCCCGGGGCGAGCTACGGCCCGGCGAAGAGGTGGATGCCGGAGCACTTCGCCTCGGTCCTCAAGGACTTCTCCTTCAGGCACGACGCCGTGCCGATAATCTTCGGAGGGGTCGAGGACGCCGAGACCTGTAAGACCGTATCCGATCAGGTCCCCGGAAAGCACCTGAACCTCGCGGGCACTGTGGACCTGAGGCAGTTCATGGCGATATTGAGTTACCTTAAGGTCTTTATAACGAACGACTCGGGGCCCATGCACATAAGCGCGGCCCTCGGGGTGCCCACGGTCGCGGTCTTCGGCTCCACGGACCCGGTCCTTACCGGCCCTCTCGGGGACCATGTGAGGGTGATGATAAAAAAGGCGGAGTGCAGCCCGTGCTTCGAGCGGGAGTGCCTGTATAACGACTTCAGGTGCCTGGCCTCGATAAAGCCCGAAGAGGTGCTTAAAGCGGCCGAGTCGATGATGGCGGAAGGCGAAGGGCTGAAATGACAGGGAAGAAGAGAAGGGCCGTATACTTCGACAGGGACGGGACGATAAACACGGACGTCGGGTATCTGTCAAGCCCCGATGAGCTTGAGATCATCGGAGGGGCGGAGCGGTCGATAAAAAAGTTAAACGATTCCGGGGTGTTGGTCATCGTCATCAGCAACCAGTCCGGGGTCGGAAGGGGATACTTTGCCAAAGACGCGGTAGAGGCGGTCAACGAAAGGCTTAAGTCGCTTCTTGAGGCCGAAGGGGCCCGGCTCGACGGCGTCTACTACTGCGCGCACTCCCCCGATGAGGAGTGCGGCTGCAGGAAACCAAAAACCGGCCTTGCGGACAGGGCCGCAAGAGAGCACGGGATAGACAACTCTTCGTCGTATGTCGTCGGCGACAAGGCGTCGGACATGGGGCTGGCCGATAAGATCGGGGCCAGGGGGGTTCTGGTATTGACCGGCAACGGGGCGAAAGAGCTTGGGAAGCTCTCCGGAAGGCCCGACTTCGTCGCCAAAGACATTGCAGGCGCCGTCGAGTGGATAATGGAAGACTTGCAGGAGGGCCAGGGATGATTAAGACCCCGGCGGGACGCGGTCCTGAGTCTTTTGCGAGGGCGGTCTAACGGTGATTTTTTTGCCGCTCGCCGCGTGAAAAAAAGGGCAGGCACGACCATAAAAGAACCTATGAAGGTCCTCATAATAAAACTCTCATCCATCGGAGACGTGGTGCACACGCTCCCGGCGCTCAACTCCCTGAGGAAGGGCTTTGAGGAGAGGGGCGTCAAGGCGCGAATCGACTGGCTTGTGGAGGAGGCGGCAAGCACGCTTCTTAAAGACCACCCGATGATAGATAACCTGATAGTGGTGAAACGCGGGTGGTTGAGAAACTACTCCGAGAACAAGTTGACCTCGGCCCTTCTTGCCAAAGAGGGCTACGACATGGTGATAGACTTCCAGGGGCTCCTTAAAAGCGGCGTCTGGGTCCATCTCTCGCAAGGCAAAAAGAGGCTCGGCTTCTCAAACGCCAGGGAATTAAGCCACTTCTTCTTGAACGACAAGCTCCCTGCCCCTGACCCCGAAAAGCACGCCGTGGACAGGTACCTGGAGCTCGCCGCGCACGCCGGAGGCGCTCACACCGGGGCCTGTTTCCCGATGGACACATCGAAGGCGAAAAAGAGCGTGGAGGCGAAGCTCAGGGAGAGCGGGCTCAAGGGCGGCTTTTTCGTCCTCGTCACCCGGGCCAGGTGGGCCACGAAGATGTGGAGCGACGAGAAGTTCGTGGTCCTCGCCAAAAGGGTCATAAAAAAGACCTCGCTCCCGGTAGTGCTCGCCGGGGGCCCGGACGATAGAATTGGGCTTGAGGCGATGAGGGAGAAGATAGGAGAGAAGGCCTTTAACATGGCCGGTCTTACGGACCTCAAGGAGCTATGGGCGATGGCGGGCCTCTCCGAGTTCGTCGTGACGGTCGATTCGGGGCCGATGCACATAGCCGCCGC
>JACRCJ010000080.1 GCA_016219075.1 Deltaproteobacteria bacterium
CCTCGTCCCCTCCGCCCACCGGGGCTATCACGGGGATGAAGTTGTTCATCTCGAGCGTTTTGATGACCGCCGGGTTCACTTCCTCGACATCGCCGACAAAGCCCATCTCCTCGCCCTTGATCTTGAGCGGCCTGGCCTTCAGCAGCCCTCCGTCCTTGCCTCCGAGGCCCACGGCCTTGCCGCCGAAGTGGTTTATGAGGCCGACTATCTCCTTGTTTATCTTCCCGACAAGGACCATCTCGACGACATCCATCGTCTCGTTGTCGGTTACGCGTATGCCTTTTACGAACCGGGTCTCCTTGCCGAGCTTCGCCAAAAGCCCGCCTATCTGCGGCCCGCCCCCGTGGACTATCACGGGGTTTATGCCGACATACTTCATCAGCACGATGTCCCTGGCGAAGCTCTTTTTAAGCTCGTCTTCGATCATCGCGTTGCCGCCGTACTTTATGACGATCGTCTTGTTGAAGAACTTCCTTATGTACGGAAGCGACTCGAACAGCGTTTTTATCTTCTCTATGTTCTTCTGCACGGCGGCTCCACAAATTGAAATACCGCAACACCCTCGTCCCTGGCCGGCCCTTCAAGAGGCCGTCCCCGGCGGGCGCCACGGCTGTTAAGGATCATAAAATATATCTTGAGAGGTCTTCGTCCCTGACTATGTCGGCAAGCCTCTGGCGCACATACTCCCTGTCGATCACTACCTTTTTTTCCGGCATGTCCGGCGCGTCGTATGATATCTCGTCAAAGACCCTCTCCATCACCGTATGGAGCCTCCTGGCGCCTATGTTCTCCATGCGCTCGTTGACGATGGTGGCGATCGAGGCTATTTCCCTGACGCCGTCTTCCGTGTACTCTATCTGCACGGTCTCGGTCTCAAGAAGGGCCTTGTACTGCTTGAGGAGCGCGTTCTCCGGCTCCGTCAATATCCTTATGAAATCGTCCTCGCCCAGAGGCTCAAGCTCCACCCTTATCGGGAAACGCCCCTGGAACTCGGGTATCAGGTCAGATGGCTTTGCCACATGGAAAGCACCGGAGGCGATAAAGAGTATGTGGTCGGTCTTTACCAGCCCGTACTTGGTGCTTATGGTGGAGCCCTCCACTATCGGCAAGAGGTCCCTCTGGACTCCTTCCCTCGATACATCCGGGGAGGTCCCGGACTGGCGGCCCGCTATCTTGTCTATCTCGTCTATGAATACTATGCCCGACTGCTCGACCCTCTCGACGGCCTCTTTGACGACCCGCTCCATGTCTATGAGCTTCTGCGTCTCTTCCTGTACGAGGAGCTCGTAGGCCTCCGGGACCTTTACCTTTCTCTTCCGCGATTTTTTCGGGAAGAGGTTGGAGAACATGTCCTTCAAGTTCATGTCCATCTCCTCCACGCCCTGCGAGGAGAGTATCTCTATGGAGGGCATCTTCTGCTGCTCCGAGGTCTCGATGTCTATGACCCTGTCGTTGAGCTTGCCTTCGCGGAAAAGGGACCTCAGCTTGTCGCGCGTGTTCTTCTGAGTCTCTCTCTCCTTTGCGAGGCTTTCCGTCTCCTGCATCTGAAAGTGCGTGGAGGCGGCGGCCGCCGGGGGCGGCAGGAGATAATCCAGTAGCCTCTCCTCGGCGGTTTCGCGCGCCTTGACCCTTACCAGGACGCGCTCCTCGTCCTTGACCATCTTTACCGAGAGCTCGGCCAGGTCCCTTATTATCGACTCCACGTCGCGGCCGACATAACCCACCTCGGTGAACTTGCTGGCCTCGACCTTTATGAACGGGGCCTGAGCGAGTTTGGCGAGCCTCCTTGATATCTCGGTCTTTCCGACACCCGTGGGCCCGATCATTATTATGTTCTTCGGGGAGATCTCGTCCCTGAGTTCCGGCCTTACCTGCTGGCGCCTCCACCTGTTCCTTAGCGCGATGGCTACGGCCCTCTTGGCGTGTTTCTGGCCGATTATGTATTTATCAAGTTCCGAGACTATCTCTCTGGGGGTAAAGCTCTTCATGCTGTTAAAGTTCCTCGACGGTTATATGTTCGTTGGTGTATATGCATATCTCGGAGGCGGCCTTCAGGGCCTCTTCGGCCACCTTCCTGGCGTCGAGGTCCGTGTGCCTCACCAGCATCTTCGCGGCCGCCAGGGCGTAAGGCCCGCCGGAGCCGATGGAGGCTATCCCCTCCTCGGGCTCTATCACGTCGCCGTTTCCTGAGATGACGAAGGTATGGTCGGAGTCCGCGACTATCAGGAGCGCCTCAAGCCTCCTTAATACCCTGTCGGTCCTCCAGTCCTTGGCAAGCTCGATGACGGCCCTGGTGATATTGCCCCTTGAGGCCTCAAGCTTGCTATCGAACTTGTCAAAGAGCGTCATGGCGTCGGCCGTGGAGCCCGCGAACCCCGCCAGCACCTTCCCGTCGCGCATCCTTCTTACCTTGACGGCGCCCTTTTTCATGACGGTGGACCCGAGCGTGACCTGGCCGTCTCCGGCTATGGCGACCTTGCCGTTCTTCCTTATCGCTATGACGGTGGTGCCGTGGAATTCGATACTCAAAACAAAAGCCTCCGTAAAAACCTCTGTAATATTGAAAGGCCCGGCTGCCGGAGAGTCCAGCGGGACACTTCGACCGCCCTTTAGACGCCCTCCAAATGCCCCTTCGGACGCACCTTAAACGCACCCTGCGGCCTTGATGCCGCTTTCGGCGGCTGCCTTACCGCCCCTCTTGCCCGCGCGCTTCTATTTAAGCTTCGCCAGCGGGTGCGCCCTGTCGTAAGCCTCCATGAGGCTCGCTATTCCTACTTTCGTGTACCTCTGAGTAGTGGAGAGCTTGCTGTGGCCGAGCATCTCCTGAATGGACCTCAGGTCGGCCCCGGCGTCAAGAAGGTGTGTCGCGAAAGAGTGCCTGAGCGCGTGCGGGGTGGGGTTCTTGTTTATCCCGCTCTTCTGCACATACCTTTTGACAAGCCTTTGAACGGTCCTCTGGGATACCGCGTGGCCGTCGTGGCCGGTAAATACGGGTGAATCGCCCGAGGCCCCCGTCTCCCTCTTCTTCATGTAAGCGCCTACCGACTCTATTGCGAATTTTCCCAGGTACGCTATCCTTTCCTTGCCGCCCTTGCCCACTACCCTTATGGTCCCGGCCGAGAGGTCAATCTCCCTCATCCTGAGGCCCGTAAGCTCGCTTACCCTGATCCCGGACGAGTAGAGCGTTTCCAGTATGGCCAGGTCCCTTAAAGGCTCCCCGGCGTCTGTCTTTCCCGGCGCCTCCACAAGGCACTCGGCCTCCTCGACGGTCAGGACCGCCGGGAGGAAGTTATCGGCCCGGGGCGTTGGCACAAGCTCTGCCGGGTTACTCTCAAGGTATCCTTTTTTGACGAGGAACCTGAAAAAAGACCTCAACGACGATATCTTCCTCGCCACCGAGCTCTTTTTATGATCACCGTGAAGGCTGTATACGAAGGCGGTCACATCCGCCGGTCTCACCCGGCATATATCCGGCTCGCCCCCTCCGCCGCCCTTCAAAAACATGCGGAACTGTTCGAGGTCCCTTCCGTAGCCGAGCCTCGTATGCGCCGAAGAGTTCCTCTCCACCGCAAGGTATGTTATGAACTCGTATATGAGAGCAAGCATCTCTTTGATTATACGGGTGTTTTCCCCGGAGAGCCCCAGGGGAAAAAGGTCGATATTAAGACCACTTATAACATCAAAAGATGAAAGCTTCAATGAAAAAAGTTTTAAAAGTCTCCGTCATTTATGGCGGAGAATTTTGATGGTAAGGAAAAATCATTTATATTTGCCGCTCATTGACCCAACGCTAAAGCTACGGGATCGCGGAGCGGCACACCAATTCAATGTATGATGTCGCCTATCCTGCCGAAGCGCACCCAGTGGTTGTCCTTGTTCCACGACCAGTAGATGACAAAGGCCTTGCCCTTGATGTCCGCTATGGGCACCGTGCCCCAGTACCTCGAATCGTAGCTTCTGTCCCTGTTGTCGCCCATGACGAAGACCGAGCCCTCCGGGACGGTATACGGCCCGAAGTCTATGTTCTTCTCGGTACTCTCGCCGTAGAGACCGCCCTTGTTGACCCCGAAGCTTTCGTCCCACTTATTGTCGTTTATGTATATGACCTGCTTGCGGAGTTCGACCTTGTCGCCGGGCAGGCCCACCACCCTCTTTATGAAGTCCTTGTCGCGGTCCACGGGGAACCTGAAGACTATGACATCGCCCCTTTCAATACGCCCCCACGAGGTGACGAGCCTGGTCTCGAAGAACGGGACCGGGGCGCCGAAGAGGTTTATCATCGCCGGTTTGGGGACCTGGAGGCCGTAGGCGAACTTGCTGACTATTATGTGGTCGCCTATCAAAAGCGTGTCTTCCATCGAGCCTGAGGGGATCTTGAAGGCCTGTATGACGAAGGTCCTTATGAGGATAGCCAGCACCAGGGCTATTACTACGGCTTCGGCGATCTCGCGTACGCTGTTTTTGGCGCCCTTCTTCTCTTTATTCTTATTCAACCCGTTGTCTCCGTCTTTTTAATCCCCTGTCGGGGTTTAATTAAGCGCGGCTTGCCGCGTAGTCAAACTAACGATATTTCCTTCGAATACCCCTGCTTTGCGGCGGGGCGGTTTATTTTTAACGCCTGGCAGAGCGCCTCAGCTTACCTTGAGGACGGCGAGGAACGCCTCCTGCGGGAGTTCCACCTTTCCGACCGACTTCATCCTCTTTTTGCCCTCTTTCTGCTTCTCAAGGAGTTTTCTCTTCCTTGTTATGTCTCCTCCGTAGCACTTGGCCGTGACGTTTTTCCTCAGGGCCTTTATCGTCTCCCTGGCTATGATCTTGCTGCCGATGGCGGCCTGTATGATGACCTCGAACATCTGCCTGGGGATGATCTCGCGCATCTTCTCGGCAAGGTCCCTGCCCCTGTTGTACGCCCTCTCTCTCGGGACGATGAGGGAAAGGGCGTCCACGCCCTCGCCGTTTATGAGGATATCGAGCTTTATGAGGTCGGACTTCCTGAAGTCAAGGTACTCGTAATCCATCGAGGCGTACCCCTTGGTGAGGGTCTTCAACTTGTCGTAGAAGTCGAGGACTATCTCGTTCAGGGGTATCTCGTACTCGATCATGACCCTTGAGGTGGAGAGGTACTTTATCTCCTTCTGCACCCCTCTTTTGGACTCGCACAGGCCAAGGACCGACCCCAGGAACTCGCTTGGCAGATGGAGGGTGGCCTTTATGAAAGGCTCCTCGATAAGCTGTATGTGCTGCGGGGCAGGCAGGTTCGAGGGGTTGTCGACCATGAGCACGGTCCCGTCGGTCTTTGTGACCCTGTAGATGACCGTAGGGGCCGTGGTTATGAGCTCGAGGTTATACTCCCGCTCAAGCCTCTCCTGGATTATCTCCATGTGGAAGAGGCCCAGAAAACCGCACCTGAAGCCGAAACCGAGCGCGAGCGAGGTCTCGGGTTCGAATGTAAAGGAAGAGTCGTTGAGCCGTAGCTTTACGACCGCGTCCTTCAAGTTTTCGTACTGCGCCGAGTCGACCGGGTACAGGCCCGAAAAGACCATCGATTTCGCGGCCTTGTATCCGGGAAGCGGCCTGGGGGTAGGGTTCGCGGCGTCGGTTATCGTGTCTCCGACACTCGTGTCCCTCACCTCTTTGATGCCCGCTATGACGAAGCCGACCTCACCGGGGCCCAGTTCGTCTATCTCCCTTGGTCCGGGGGTGAATACGCCGACATTGTCGACCTCGAACTCCTTGCCCGTGGCCATGAACCTTATCTTCATCCCCTTCCTGATGACGCCTTCCATGACCCTTATCTGTACGACCA
Source organism: Deltaproteobacteria bacterium (assembly GCA_016219075.1). Taxonomy (GTDB): domain Bacteria; phylum Desulfobacterota; class GWC2-55-46; order GWC2-55-46; family GWC2-55-46; genus JACRCH01. The sequence goes on from JACRCJ010000080.1 coordinate 5,807, forward strand.
CGCCCTGGTAGGCGTCGTACCAGCTGTCAAAGGCAAGGGCCTTTAAGGGGGCCAAGCAGTCGCCCTTCGGAGGGGGGATCCTCTTGACTATCGCCTCGAGGACCTCCTTTATGCCGATCCCGGCCTTGGCGCTGGTAAGCACAGCCTCGGAGGCGTCGATGCCCAGGACCTCTTCTATCTCTTCCTTGATCCTTTCCGGCTCGGCGGCGGGAAGGTCTATCTTGTTCAGCACAGGGAATATTTCGAGGCCGACATCTACGGCCGTGTACAGGTGCGCAAGCGTCTGGGCCTCAACACCCTGCGAGGCGTCCACGATTAAAACGGCCCCTTCGCAGGCCGTAAGGGACCTTGAGACCTCGTAGCTGAAGTCCACATGGCCCGGAGTGTCTATGAGGTTCAGGATGTAGACCTTGCCGTCGTCCGCCTTGTATGTAAGGCGCGCGGTCTGGGCCTTTATGGTGATGCCCCTCTCCCTCTCAAGCTCCATCTTGTCGAGGAACTGGTCCACCATCTCCCTCTTCGTTATCGTACCGGTGTACTCAAGTAGCCGGTCGGAGAGGGTGGATTTTCCGTGGTCTATGTGCGCTATTATCGAGAAGTTCCTGATCCTGTCTGTGTCTACCACTTTTTTCCTTTTTCGGCCGAAGCCGGTTAACGGGCGTTTATGTACCCTCCCCGGGCTTGAAACCACGGGGTTTCAGGAACATTAAAAGTAAAAAAACCACAATATAATATTGTAAATAATCGCGGGGTCTTTGTCAAAAGAAAACCGGAAAGACCTGTTTGACCCCCCTGGGCTTAAAAACCCGGGGTTTTCAGAACGTTAAAAATCAAAAACTCAAGGTTTTAGAGGGTTTTTAAAGTGGAGTCGTCTATCCAGGCGAGGTAGGCAGGCAGCGCCCCTTCGATATTCACGGAGATGACCTCGGGGGTTTCGTAACTGTGCAGTTCCTTAAGCCTTCCGCTGAGCCTGTCGAAAAGCTCCGAGCGCGTCTTGAAGAGGCAGAGAACCTCCGGCTCGTCCGAGACTTCCCCCTTCCACCTGTAGATCGACCTTAAGCCGGGGATGATGTTGCAGCAGGCAGAGAGCCCCTCCTCCACGGCCTTTCTGCCGATCCTGGCGGCCTCCTCTGCGTTCGGAGCCGTCATGAAGACCATGATATGGCCTTTTCCCATCGCTACCCCCTCAAGTAAAGGATTCCGGAATGGAAACTACCACCTTTAAGGCAATAAATCAATACAAAGACTTATTTTTAATCTTCTGAAAACCCCGGGGTTTTTAAGGTCTGAGAGGGTTCATCGGCCCCCAAGGAGCTTCTCCACATCCTTGAGCATATTATCCCGGTGAGAGCCTGCCCAGTAGACGCGGGCGCACTTAAGGCACGCCGTAAACCTGTCGTTTGTCCTGTAGATATACTGGGGGACCTTCTCCTCGACCGCCTCTTTGTCGACTGCCACAAGTACGGTATTGCACCTCAGGCACCGCGTGAGGAAGAGCCCCTCGGGCAGGCCCCAGTCCGCCACGACCTGCCTTAACTGTTCGCCTGCCTTCACGCCGGTGATGAAAAGAGAGCGCCCCCGGGCGAGTCTCCGCTTTACGAGGAGGTGGTCCCTGGTGAGTATGGTCCTGCCCTCTTTCGCGGCCCTCTCGACAAGCTCTTTGTCACCGATTGAGTTCTCGTACTCGACATC
>JACRCJ010000027.1 GCA_016219075.1 Deltaproteobacteria bacterium
CTGGGGGAGCCCGGAAGGGTAGTTCAGCAGATGGCGGTATTGAGGAGCGCTTTCAGGGCGCTCGTAACTATTAAAGAACCCGGCACTATAATAGACCTCCCTTACAGGTGGAGAAGGTACGAAGACCTTGAAAAAGAGGTTTGAAGAAATGAACCCTCCATGGGATTGAACCCACCGGGGTTTTAATAACTGTTAAAAATAAAGCGTAAAAAAAGACCGGCGGGGCCTGGTGGCCCCGCCGGTCTTTTTCAGCCAAAATTTGGCAAACACTGCAACTTGCCGCGTTCTTGCAAAGGAGTTTTTTTGCGCGCTGCCGCGCGCCTCGGGGCTATTGCTCCACTCGCTGTCAAGTTCGCTCGCAATAAATACAGAGGCTTGCTCGCTCGCTCTCCTTTAGGCTCGCTACGCAATGCCCCTGGTGTGTTGTAAAAACAATACAAATTAAATAACAAAATACAAATGCGGATGCTTATTTTCCCGCAGGCGGCGGGGTCCTTTTAAGCACTCCTTCCACTGGATTCCCCTGCACCACTGTGTGGCACCTGTTGCAGTCGGCGAGCTTGAAGGCCGTTTTTCCGTGGCACGCGCCGCAGGAAACCCCCGCAGACATATCCTGCATCGAGACGGGGTCGGTGCCCCCGAGCGCGTCCTTGAATATCTCCTTGTGGCACGCGGCGCACTCAACGCTTGACGAGTGGGTCTTGTGGCTGAAGAGCACGCCCTTTATGAAGGTCATCCTGGGCTCGAAGTATACGGTATTGTCGCGGACCTCGTCTTTTGCGCCCTTGTCGAGGGATTTAAGCGGTCCGTACGCGCCGCTTTCTTTCATCGCGGTCCAGTCGATCTGGCCCAGGCGGTCGAGCGGGAATTTTCCGTCCTTGAGCTTTTCCGGGGCCCACGAGGAGCCGAGCCTCGAGGAGGCCTCCCTTATCTTTTTGAGGTCGTACTTCGCCGGGTCAAGAAGCGTGTCGTCGCCGGGTTTTCCCGCCCTGTGGCACCGCTCACACTTCTCTTTGGCGGAAAACGAAGCGGTCCCGTTGTGGCATACTCCGCACTGAGAGCCTTCGAGTATCTTCGCCTGAGAAAGGGCGTTCGCCCCGCGCCTCATCGCGAATATCCCCTGGTGGCAGGCCTTGCAGTCGTAGATGAGCCTGTGGACCCAGTGCGGGAAGATTACGGGGGAGAGCCCCTTCGCCTCCATCTCAGGCAGGCGGTCTCTCATGACGAAGTTTCCGGGGACCATTTCGTACCTGTTCCATCTTTCGGCCTCGGCCCTGCGCTCGTTCTCCTTTTTTATCTCTTCTCTCTGGAACGCCTCGACCTCCGAGACAAGTTTACCGTCCCCGTGCCAGTGCTGGTACATCCCGGCCATCGAGGAGGCGATGTCGATAAGGCGCATCTTGTCGTCGAACGACCCGGTCTCGCGGGCCTCCTTTAAAAGGGCGCGCACCTCGGCGGGGATCTCGTTCTTGCCTGTCCTGCCGTAGTACTCAAGCGCCGTGAAGTTGTTCGTCTCCAGGGCCTTTACATAGTCCTTTCTGAACTGGCTGGCCGCGAGAGAGACGGCGGCAAAAAATAGAGTAAGTAATAACGGAAGTAAAATAACGGCTGAGATTTTCTTCATTCGCAGCATACCTCTGGAGTGGTTTGGTTTTTTAGCGTTCTGAAAGCCCCGGGGTTTTATGGCCAGGGAGGGTCCATTGGCTTCCGGGATTATAGCAATTTTGTCCGCTCTGTAAATACCCTTGTGAGACAGAGAGGCTCTTTTTTAACCGATGCCCTTGCGGCGGTTTTGACGGATGGACAACGGGGCGGTTTTATTGTATAAAATATTCTGCCGGATTTCAATCGGCCCGGGCCTCAAAACAGGCCGGTAAACGAAAAAATATTTCCACCACGGTACTTTCCTTGAGGAGACGGCCTAAAAAGGCGCTATGAACGGAACCCACTGGATAGCGGCATTCGTTTTTCATATAGTCCTCGCGGTTGCGGTCTTTTGCGCCGCGCCTCTTTATGCCCTTACGGCCGATGAGAACGAGAACATCAGGATATACGGCGAGGCCGGCCGTTCGGTCGTAAATATCGTAACCACATCCGTCTCCTACGATTTTTTCTACAACCCTGCCCCGTCCACCGGCTCAGGCTCAGGCGTCATAGTCGACAGAAAGGGTGACATAATAACGAACTTCCATGTAATCGAAGGCGCCCAGTCGCTCGGCGTGACCCTCTATGACGGCTCAAGATACGGAGCGGAGGTAGTCGGGGCCGACCCCGGCTCCGACCTTGCCGTCTTGAGGATAAAGGCCCCCGAGGAAAAGCTTACCCCGATACTCCTCGGGGACTCATCCGACCTCAAGGTGGGGCAGAAGGTCCTTGCCATCGGCAACCCGTTCGGTCTTGAGAGGACGCTGACGGTCGGGGTCGTAAGCTCTCTTGGAAGGACCATGAGGGCCTCAAACGGCAGGCTCATGAGGGGTATAATCCAGACCGACGCCGCAATAAACCCGGGTAACTCGGGCGGGCCGCTTCTGAACAGCTCCGGCCAACTCATCGGGGTCAACACCGCCATATTCTCGACTGTGGAGGGGAGCATCGGCATAGGGTTCGCCATCCCCGTAAACAGCGTCAAGAAGGTGCTCCCGCAGCTTTTGTCCAGGGGATATGTGGCAAGGGCGTGGCTCGGCATAAGCGGCCAGTCCATAGACGCCCCGGACGCCTCCGTTCTGGGCCTTCCTTCCGGAGGGGTCCTCGTGGCCGACGTCTTCAAGGGCAGTCCGGCCGAGAAGGCCGGCTTGAGGGGCGCGCTACGGAACATCAGGCTCGGGAACCTAATCATAGCCGAGGGCGGGGACATGATAACGGCCGTTGACGGCAAACCGGTCAAGTCCATGGACGAGTTCAACGACATCATGGAAGAGTACGAGGCGGGCCGTACGGTCACTTTAAGGCTCATAAGGGACAAAAAGGTAGTATTCGTCAGGGTCCGCCTCGACGAGATGCCGAGAAATTATTAGCAGGGTGTCGAGAAAATCCGTCCGTTCTCGCCGCGAGGTCCGTTTGCGCGATGAAACGATCTTTCGTACAAGGGAGGGGTAAGAGATGCAGCCTTTTTTAAGACCCATCGGCATAGGATTGGTACTCGGGCTGCTGAGCCTCTTTTTCGGGGTGGTCTGGGCGCTCAACCTGACCGTCAACCACGACAATATCCACCAGCGGCTTTCAGAGAGCGCTATGTCCGCCATCGAAGGCAAGTTCGTGATAAACCCGGCCTCAGGCCATGACCACGCCGCCCACACATCCAATGACCAGCCGGCTCAAAGCCACGCTGACGCACCTGACACTGCCCACGACCATTCGTCGCATGTCCACGGGGCCTCTTCAATGCACGAAGACTCAGAACCCACCGGGAGCGCGGCCACGGAGGGCGTGGCCAGCCACCTCGGCCACGACGCCCCGCGGATGGCGGTGGCCCACGAGAGGCTCGCCAGGGGACACCTGCACGCGATGGGCCTGGGGCTCCTTACCATATGCGTCTCTCTCATGCTCTCGCTTGTCAAGGCCCCGGTAAAGATAAAGACCCTTGCCTCGGCATGCGCCGGCATAGGCGGGTTCTTCTATCCGTTCGCGTGGATAATAATGGGGTTCCGTACCCCTTCGCTCGGGGCCGAAGCGGCGGCCGGGTCGGTATTCCCGATAGCGGCCTTCAGCGTTCTTCTCATCCTCGCGGGCATCCTGCTGACCCTCTTTTATGTCGTAAAAGGGGTGCTTCATAAGGATTGAGAGGGCGCGGGGTGCGGGGTGCGGTTGTTACGATTATCTCCTTGACACCATTGTTGATTTATAATAAATTGGAAATATATAATACGCAGCTGAATCTTCCGCAACTGACGGAATCAAGGTGGCCACCACCGGGGAGCGGAAGACATATGGATCGATGGCATTACCGGCCGACCGTCTGGGCAAGAGCAGTGCTTCACCGCGGCTCTCTCCCATGACGGTTTTTTTGCGTCTGTGACGCTCAATATATCCCTTCAAGAAAAAGCTTGACCGAAAGGGATAGAAATAGTAACACTACGGGACCTCTTAAAACTTATGGGACACAAAACATTCGACAGGGGCATACACCCCTCTTACTATAAGGAACTGACCGCCTCGAAGAGGGTGGAGGCCGCGGAGTTACCCAGGACCGTCACCATCCCTCTGCACCAGCACGCTGGAGCGCCCTGTCAGCCGCTCGTTAAAAAAGGCGATGTTGTTTTTGAAGGCCAGAAGATAGGCGATGTCCAGGCCTTTGTCTCCGCCCCCATCCACTCAAGCATAAACGGAAAAGTCAAAGACATAGACCTTGCGCAGCACCCCAACGGCTCAAGGGTCCTCTCCGTCATCATAGAAGGGGACGGCACCGTGAAGGACTGGTCCACAGGCGCCGTGGCCGAAGACGTCTCCACGCTCACCCCTGAGTTCATACGCGACGCCATAAGGGAGGCGGGTATCGTCGGCATGGGCGGGGCGGCTTTCCCGACCTCCGTGAAGCTCGCGCCCCCGAAGGGCAAGGCCATAGACACCGTGCTTTTAAACGGCTGCGAGTGCGAGCCTTTTTTGACGGCCGACCACAGGATAATGATCGAGGAGCCGGAGAAGGTCGTCTGGGGGCTCAAGGCCCTTATGAAGGCCATAGGCGCCCCGAACGGCCTGATAGGCGTGGAAGAGAACAAGCCTGACGCCGTGGAGGCCCTTAAAAAGGCGGCAGGCGGCCAGACGGACATAAAGATAATAGTCACGGAGACCAAGTACCCGCAGGGCGCGGAAAAGATGCTCATAAAGGCCGCCCTCGGCAGGAAGGTCCCCGCCGGAAAGCTCCCCCTCGATGTCGGAGTAGTGGTGAACAACGTAGGCACGGCTGCCGCCGTATTCGAAGCGATAAACTATAAAAAACCCCTTATCGAAAGGGTTGTCACTGTAAGCGGCAACGGTGTAAAGGAGCCGAAGAACCTGCGGGTCAGGATAGGCGCGTCCTTCGAGGAGGTCATAAACCAGTGCGGGGGCCTTGCCGGGGACGGGGAGATGGAGGTCTTGAACGGCGGGCCGATGATGGGCGTTGCGCAGACGACCCTCGCCGTTCCGGTCCTTAAAGGGACCTCCGGGATCACGGTGCTTACGGCAGAGTCGATAAAGCCGTTGAAGTACGACCCCTGCATCAGGTGCTCAAGCTGTGTGGAGGTCTGCCCCATGGGGCTTATGCCTTACAGGCTCGGAGACTACGGCAGGACCGCAAGGGTGGCGGAGTTCAAGGAATGGGGCGCTTTAAGCTGCATAGAGTGCGGGTGCTGCTCGTATGTCTGCCCCTCGAAGAGGCCGCTCCTTCAGTGGATAAGGGTCGGCAAACTCCGGGTGCGCGAAGAGGCCGCGAAGGCAAAGAAATAACAGGGCCGCCGAATGGATTTATGAGAGGCCCTCTCAAGAGGCTTTCCGGCGGACCGTTAATGAACCCTCCATGGGCTTAAAACCCCTGGGTTTTCAGAACTGTTAAAAATAAGTCAATAAACCGATAAGAGAGACCATGACAGACAAGACGGCAGACCAGACCGAGACCAAGGCGGCTCCTTTAGCGCCTCCCGCCCAGCCGGCGGGCCCGTCTCCCGATAAGCTCATCGTCTCTTCTTCGCCGCACTTCCTTAATACGGAGTCCGTGCCGAAGATAATGCACACGGTCGTAATGGCCCTTTTCCCGGCCGTTGCGGCAAGCGTCTACTTCTTCGGCTTCAGGGCGCTTCTCCTTGTACTCGTCTGTGTCGGCTCATGCATGCTCTCCGAGTACTGGATGCAGAAGATAAGGAAAAAGCCTGTAACGGTACACGACGGCAGCGCCATAATAACCGGGATGCTCCTTGCGCTTACGCTTCCGCCGAGTTTTCCTATATTCGGCGCTTTCCTCGGGTCGTTTTTCGCCATAGTCGTCGGAAAACAGCTCTTCGGGGGCCTCGGCTTCAATATCTTCAACCCGGCGCTCCTCGGAAGGGCGTTCATGCAGGCGACATACCCGGTACTTATAACTACATGGACGACCCCCCGGACGATAGCAGAGGCCGTGGACGCGGTTTCGGCGGCGACCCCTCTGGCCCTTATGAAGTTCGAGGGGAAGACGACCCCTATAATGGACCTTTTCGTCGGCAATGTCGCAGGCTCGATGGGAGAGACCTCGGTCATAGCCATACTTATCGGCGGGCTGTATCTCAGGTACAAGGGGTACATCAACTGGAAGCTGCCATTGGGCTACCTTGGCGCCATTGCCGTTGTGGGGGGCGTTTTCTGGCTGGTTAACCCGGCAAAATACCCGAGCCCGCTCTTCCATCTTTTCGCCGGAGGCGCGATGCTCGGGGCGTGGTTCATGGTAACGGACATGGTCACCTCTCCGGTTACGCCCCTTGGCCAGTGGATATTCGCGATATGCGGCGGAGTTATGGCGGTCGTCATAAGGCTTCTCGGGGGGCTTCCCGAAGGAGTGATGTATTCGATACTCTTCATGAACGCTTTTGTGCCGCTTCTCAACAAACATACAAGGCCCAAGGTCTTCGGAGAGATAAAGGCTGAGCAATCTTAGGTTTTTGAAGGGCTTCTAAAAGATTCCGGAGGATCCAAGGGTTTGAACACCTTTACTAAAATGTTTCTCAACCTTACCGTTGTCGGGGTAGTCTCCGGCGTCATCCTTGCGGTAGCCTTTAACGGGTTCGACCCTCTTATCCGGATAAACAAGGAGAAGGAGTTAAAGGAGTCGATCTTCGTGGTATTGCCGGAAGCGAAGGACTATAAGGTGCTTGAGAAGACGATTGGTAAGGACAAGCTCACCATATACGAGGGCATTGACGCCGCAGGGCAACCTGTCGGTATCGCGTTCAAGGCCGACGGAGGGGGCTTTCAGGGCAATGTCGGCATAATGGTAGGTCTTAACCTCGACTACCTCAAGCTCAAGGGTATAAAGGTTTTGGACCAGCTTGAGACACCCGGCCTGGGCAACAGGATAAGCGAGCCTGCGTTTGAAGACCAGTTCAAAAATATCGAGATAACGCCGAAGGTAGAGTACATCAAGAACAGGAAACCCGAAAAGCCGAACCAGATTCAGGCTATTACCGGGGCGACTATCTCTTCCGACGCGGTTGTCAAAAATATCAATAACGCCGTTGCCAGGGTATTGAAGATATTTCCGAAACAGGAGATGTTGAAGCTGGGAGAAGGGACGAGTCCCGCCTCGGCTGAATCAAAGGAACCCAAGAAGTAGTCTTTTAAAACAATGAGGTCATGACAATGGCTGACAATACACCGACACTCTGGCACGAGTTTCAGAAGGGGCTGTGGCAGGACATCCCGCCTTTCAGGCTGGTGCTGGGCACATGCCCGACCCTGGCCGTGACGAACTCGGTCATAAACGGGGTGGCGATGGGGCTCGCCACGCTCTTCGTCCTCTTATGCAGTAACCTCATCGTCTCCGCTTTAAGAAAGTATGTCGCCCCTCAGGTAAGGATAGCGCTGTATGTCGTCATCATCGCGCTCTTCGTCACGCTGGCCGACATGTTCCTTGCGGCTATGTTCCCGCCGATATCAAAGGCGCTGGGCCCCTATGTGCCGCTTATAGTCGTCAACTGCATAATACTCGGGAGGGCCGAGGGGTTCGCGCAGAAAAACCCTGTGGCGCCTTCGTTTATGGACGCGTTGGGGATAGGTATAGGTTTTACCTTGAGCCTTGCGGTAATGGGTGCGATAAGGGAGATACTGGGGTTCGGAAGCATCGTTAACATAAAGCTCCTCGGCGATTGGTTCGAGCCCTGGATAGTCATGATACTTCCGGCCGGGGCGTTTCTTGTCTTCGGAGGGCTTGTGGCCCTTGTCAACTACATCTCGCACAGAAAAACGGCCGCCGGGACCAACCCTTAAGGAGAAACCATGAAGTTAATACTCATATTCATATCGGCCTCCTTGATAAATAACTTCGTCCTTACCTACTTCCTCGGGATATGCCCGTTTTTAGGCGTCTCGAACAAGACCGAGAACGCCCTTAACATGGGGCTTGCCACGACCTTCGTCATGACGCTCACGGCGGCGGCGACCTGGCCGATATACACTTATGTCCTTGTTCCTTTCCATGTGCCTTTTCTCGAGTATGTCGCTTTCATAATACTCATCGCGGCCCTCGTCCAGTTCGTCGAGATGTACATAAGAAAGTCAAGCCCGACTCTCTACAGGGCCTTAGGCATCTACCTGCCGCTTATCACCACGAACTGCGCCGTTTTAGGTCTTGCGCTTTTCATGGTTTTGCGGGAATATAATTATATCGAGTCGATCATCTTCGGGTTCGCCACGGGCGTGGGATTTACGCTCGCGATGCTGATGATGTCGGGTATAAGGGAAGAGCTTGAGTTCGCGGATGTGCCCAAACACTTCCAGGGCATATCCATCACACTGATAATCGCCGGCATGATGGCCCTGGCCTTCATGGGCTTTGCCGGTCTCATAAGGGGTTAACTCTCGATTATGACCGAGTTGTTTATAATATCCGCGATAAGCATGGGCCTTTTAGGCGCCGGTCTTGCAGTATTTCTGGCATTCGCGGACAAGAAGTTCCATGTCCAGGAGGACCCGAGGGTAGAGGCGATGTTAGGGGCCCTTCCGGGGTCCAACTGCGGCGGGTGCGGTTACCCCGGGTGCAGGATGTTCGCCGAGAAGCTCGTCGAGGGCACGGCCCCGCCGAACGCCTGCGTGGCCGGGGGCAACGAGACCGCC
>JACRCJ010000081.1 GCA_016219075.1 Deltaproteobacteria bacterium
ATAAAGGCCGACGGCGGAACCCGGCACAGCGTGGTGGTCGATGTGCTCGACACGGCCAAGCTCGCCGGGGCGGTCAAACTCTCTATCGCCGCTGAGCACGCCGAGGGTAAAAAGGGCGGCCCAGCCCTGAGATGAAGTACGCCTCGATAGACATAGGCACAAATACCCTGAGGCTTCTGATAGCCGAGGCCGCATCCGACGGCGGCATAAGGCCGCTTGTATACAAAAGGGCGATAACACGGCTCGGCGGCGGTTACTCGGTTGAAAACGGAATAGACCCGGCATCCGCCTCGAGGTCATTCAGTGCCCTTGAGGATTTCAAGAGAATAATCGCTGAAAACGGCGCGGCGGAGGTCATGGCCACGGCCACAAGCGTTGTAAGAAGGGCCGTAAACAGGGGATGGTTTATTGAAGAGGTCTTGAAGAGGACCGGCATAGGGATAAGGGTGATATCAGGGGATGAGGAGGCGCGGCTGTCGCTCCTCGGGGTGCTCTCGGTCATAGAAGACGGACGGGGCAAAAAGACCGTCATTGACATCGGCGGAGGGAGTACAGAGTTCGTCTTTACCGACAACGATACTTTAAAGGGCGCGTGGTCGATGGAGATGGGGGTGGTGCACCTGACGGAGAAGTACCTGAAGAGCGACCCTCCGGCCCCCGGGGAATTGAAGGGGCTTGAGGATTCGGTCAGAGGCGTCATAGTGGAGCTTAAGGGGCTGATGGACAAAGGCGGGGTCGACCCGGACGGTTATTCGGGCCACGACGGCGCAACGCTCGTCGGGACCGCAGGGACCGTAACGACCCTTGCGGCGATGGACCAGAACCTTGATGTGTACGACAGGGAGAGGATCAACAACTACACACTGACAAAAGAGAAGGTGCGGTCCATGTACGCGTACCTCGCAGGTCTGAAGCTTAAGGAGAGGGAACGGGTGCTCTCGCTTGAGAAGGGCAGGGAAGACCTCATAATACCGGGTACGGCCATAGTGCTTCAGACGATGGAGGCCTTCGGCTTCGACGCGATGAAGGTAAGCGACGCGGGGCTGCTGGAAGGGATAATATTACAGCGGTTGAAGGCATGAACAAGCAAGAGGATTTAATCCCCTGTCGGGGTTTAATTAAGCGCGGCTTGCCGCGCAGGCTGACTAACGATATTTTCTTCGAATATCCCTGCTTTACGGCGGGGCAGTTTATTAGCGGGAGGTTTTTAAGGATATGGAAAATTTGAGGATAAGGCCTGCGCTGACTTTCGACGACGTGCTCCTGGAGCCGTCGTTTTCGAAGGTGTTGCCGAGGGATGTCGACGTATCGAGCAGGCTTACAAACGAGATAAAGCTCAATGTGCCGCTTCTGAGCGCGGCGATGGACACGGTGACGGAGTCAAGGCTCGCGATAGCCATCGCGCAGGCCGGAGGAATCGGCATAATACACAAGAACCTGACGATCGATGAGCAGGCCGCGATGATCGACAAGGTCAAAAAGTACGAGTCCGTCATAATACTCAAACCGCTTACATTGAGCCCGGACCAGAAGGTGGCCGACGCCCTCGAAATAATGAGGAAGGAGCAGATCTCCGGCTTTCCCATAGTGAAGGACGGAGTTCTCGTGGGGATTCTTACGAACAGGGACCTGAGGTTCGAGACGAACCCCAATAAAAGGATCTCCGATGTGATGACCAGGAACGTCATAACGGCTCCCTTCGGGACTTCCATCGAGAAGGCCAAGGCGATGCTCCACAAGCACAGGATAGAAAAGCTTCCCGTGGTGGATAAGAAGAACCGCCTGAAGGGGCTTATAACCGTAACGGACATCGAAAAGAGGGAGAGGTTCCCGGATTCGTGCAAGGACGGGCTCGGAAGGCTCCGGGTCGGGGCCGCGGTGGGGGTCTCTTTCGACAGGGAGGCCCGCATGGAGGCGCTCCTTGAGGCCGGGGCCGACTGCATAATCATCGACACCGCCCACGGCCACAGCAAGGGGGTCATCGACGCCGTAAGGTCGGCAAAGAAGAGCTTCCACTGCCAGCTCATCGCCGGCAACGTCGCAACCGCCGAGGCCGCCGATGCGCTCATCAAGGCGGGAGTCGACGCCGTCAAGGCCGGCGTGGGGCCGGGCTCGATATGCACCACGAGGATAGTCACCGGCATAGGCGTTCCGCAGATAACCGCCGTAAGCGACATCGTAAAGGTCGCCCGTAAAAAGAACATCCCCGTCATCTCCGACGGAGGGATAAAGTACTCGGGCGACATCACCAAGGCGCTTGCCGCGGGGGCTGACTCGATAATGATGGGGGGCCTCTTCGCCGGGACCGACGAGAGCCCCGGAGAGACGATACTCTACCAGGGAAGGACCTTCAAGGTCTACCGCGGAATGGGCTCGATAGAGGCGATGAAGAAGGGGAGCAAGGACAGGTACTTCCAGGAGGATGTCGAAAGCGAACTCAAGCTCGTGCCCGAAGGCATAGAGGGCAGGGTCCCGCACAAGGGCCCGATAGCCTCCACCATATTCCAGCTCATCGGGGGGTTGAAGGCCGGCATGGGGTACTGCGGGGCAAGGACCATACCAGAGCTTCACAAGAAGGCGCGGTTTTTGAAGATCACCGCCTCTGGCCTGAGGGAAAGCCATGTGCACGATGTGACGATTACGAAGGAAGCGCCCAACTACAAACAGGAGTACTGATCTTAAAGATGGATATACATTCACAGAAGATTCTTATCCTTGACTTCGGTTCCCAGTACACGCAGCTTATCGCCAGAAGGATAAGGGAGGCGAAGGTATACTGCGAGATACACCCGTACAACATCGGGCTCGACCGCATAAAATCGTTTGCCCCCAGGGGCATAGTCCTCTCCGGCGGCCCCTCAAGCGTCTATGACAAGGGCGCGCCGGTCGTCGATAAAAAGATATTCGGCCTCGGCGTGCCGGTCCTCGGCATCTGCTACGGGATGCAGCTTACGGCGAAACTCCTCGGAGGCAAGGTCGAGAGGAGCAAGAAGAGGGAGTACGGCGGGGCAAGCGTCCATGTGGACGACAAAAGCGACCTCTTCAAGGACATAGTCCCCAAGATCAAGGTTATTAAGGAGCCGGGTGTGGACGGCCCGGATTATCTCCCCTTCTCGAACCTTTCCACCGACGAGGCTCCGTTGAATGTATGGATGAGCCACGGTGATAAGGTAAAGGAGCTGCCAAGGGGTTTCAGGTCAGTCGCCTACAGCAACAACACGGACTTCGCCGCGATGGAGGACGAGGGCCGGAGGATCTACGGCGTACAGTTCCACCCGGAGGTAGTTCATACCCCGAACGGGGACGAGATACTCGGTAACTTCCTCTTCCGCGTATGCGGGTGCATGCCCTCGTGGACGATGAAGTCATTCATAGATACCGCGATAGCCGAGATAAAAGAGAAGGTCGGTGAAGGCCGTGTCGTCTGCGGCATAAGCGGCGGGGTCGATTCGGCCGTGACGGCCGTTCTCGTTCACAGGGCGATAGGAAATAACCTCACCTGCATATTCGTCGACAACGGGGTACTGAGAAAAAACGAGGCGGACAAGGTCGAGTCCACCCTGAAGAAGAGCTTCCACATGAAGATCAGGCGGGTGGACGCCTCCGGACGCTTCCTTAAAAAGCTCAAGGGAACGGAAGACCCGGAGAAGAAGAGAAAGACCATAGGAGCTGAGTTCGTAAGGGTATTCGAGGAAGAGGCGAAGAAGATTAAAAATGTCGCTTTCCTCGCCCAGGGCACGCTCTATCCCGATGTCATAGAGAGTGTTTCTTTCAAGGGGCCTTCGGCCACCATCAAGAGCCACCATAACGTCGGGGGCCTCTTGAAGAAGATGAAGCTCAAGCTCGTGGAGCCGTTAAGAGAGCTCTTCAAGGACGAGGTGAGGGCGTTAGGCAGAGCCCTCGGGATGCCCGATGAGATAATCGACCGCCAGCCCTTTCCCGGCCCCGGCCTCGCCATAAGGATAATAGGAGAGGTGACCGAGAAGAGGTGCGCCATATTGAGAGAGGCCGACTCCATCGTGCTCGAAGAGATAAAGGCCGCGGGCCTGTATACGAAGATCTGGCAGTCCTTCGCCGTGCTCCTTCCGATAAAGACCGTCGGGGTGATGGGAGACGAGAGGACTTATGAGAACACCGTGGCCTTAAGGGCCGTTACAAGCATTGACGGCATGACCGCCGACTGGGTGAGACTCCCATATGAAGTGATGGAGCGGATCTCGACAAGGGTCATAAACGAGGTGAGGGGCGTCAACAGGGTCGTATACGACATAAGTTCGAAGCCCCCGTCTACTATCGAGTGGGAGTGAACAGGATGGTCGAGGATTTGAAAGGCAAGGAAACATGGCGTCTGTTCCGGATAATGAGCGAGTTCATAGAGGGGTTTGACGAGCTTTCTGACATCGGCCCGGCGGTCTCCATCTTCGGCTCGGCGCGCATCAACCAGAACAACAAGCACTACAAGTCGTGCGTGGCGGTATCAAGCCTTCTTTCAAAGAACGGCTACAGCATCATCACGGGCGGCGGCCCCGGGATAATGGAGGCCGCCAACAGGGGCGCTTCTCTTAACGGAGGCGTCTCCATCGGGCTTAACATCACGCTGCCCAAGGAGCAGAAACCAAACAAGTACCAGAACAGGTCCCTTCACTTCAGGTACTTCTTCGCCAGGAAGGTCATGTTCGTCAAGTACGCCATCGGCTATGTCTGTATGCCGGGCGGGTTCGGCACGCTGGACGAGTTCTTCGAGGCGTTGACTCTGATACAGACCCACAAGATATACCCGTTCCCGTTGATCCTCTTCGGCAAAGACTACTGGCAGCCCCTGATGGACTTCATGAAGAACAACATGATAAAGTACAAGACAATAGAGCCAGCGGACCTGGACTTCATCGACCTGACCGACGACCCGCAGGAGGTCCTTGGCATAATAAACAGGCATATGGACAGGAAGATGCGGCTTATAAAGACCGCCGTGGAGAAGGAAACGAAGCCGCAGGCCAAACCCAGGAGAGGGAACAATGCACGAAGATCATGACCACCCGGAACACTCCCATTCGGAGGTCCTCAAGAGGATAACCGTCATGCTCGAAGAGGACCAGGTAGAGAGCCTCAAGGAGCTTGCCGAGGAGTACAGGAAAAAACTCGGCCAGAGGTGGACCTTAAGCGCAATGCTCAGGGTCGCTGTCGGGGACTTCCTGAACAGGATGGGAAAGATCACTTAGGCCGCCCTCAGAGGCGCGGACCCGTTCGCCCCCACCGGGTACGCAAAAGCCGGGGCCGCTAAAAGCCTCTGAAGCGGCCCCTGAAGGCCGTTTCCCACGGTCCTGGCCGCCTCTTTTAAAATCCCTCGCAAAGGAGACTTCCGGAAAGATGCTTTCCAACTACATAACCGATGTAAAGGGAAGGGCAAGGTCTTTTAAGGACATAAGCGTAGAGGAGAGAAACAGGCTTGTAAGGCTCGCCGAGGAGAGGCTCGCCGACACCTTCGAGATATACCACTGGAACGCCAATATCCACGGCATCATCATAAAGCTCTATACCAACTCGGCGCACCTGTACGACTTCTGGGTCGAGAACTGGTATCCCGCCCCGAGGACCCACACGGTGCTGCCCCACGGCATGTTGTACGCCGTCATGGGGGTAGACGGATTTGAACCCGCCGCTTACTACAACCACGAGACAAAGACGGCTGTATTCATAAACACGGAGTACTACGGCCAGTGTAAGAGCTGGGCCCTGGGGCTTTCAGCCGACATACTCGAAACACAGCACGGCATACACTCGATACACGGCTCTTGCGCCATAGTAGGCGGCAAGGGGGTCGTCATAATCGCCCCAACTGGCACCGGGAAGTCCACCCACACATGGGGTCTGATGCAGCTCCCGGACGGCAAGATACACTCGGACGACTGGTGTTTTCTCCAGTACAAAAAGGGGCTCGCCATGGCCGACATCTCCGAGAGGAAGTTCTATATCAGGACCGACATGGTAAGAAGCTTCCCGGACCTCAAGCCCATGCTCGACAGGTGCAAGTGCGAGAATGTCAGCGACAATGACTTTACCTCGTTCGGCAACTCGCGGGCGATATTGAACCCCGAGTGGATAGGCGGGCCCGATAAGTTCGTGGAGAGGGCGGTCGTAAAGTCCGTTATACTTTTAAGGCGGGATAAGGAATCTCCCGCCGAGGTGAAACTTCCTCCCGAAGACGCCATCCGTATCCTCGAAAAGGGCGAGTACCAGGTGCTCTCCGGGGCCGGGAGCAATGTCGGGGAGTTCGGGTACGAGTCTTTTTATAACCCGTACCTGCTCGTCAAAAGGCCCGAGGTGCAGAAAGGTTTCTTCAGACGGCTCTTCGATGTCGCGCCCTGCCACATCCTGAACACCGGGGTCGAGACCGTTGAGGAGAGCCAGAAGAGGATAAGGCGGATAATCCGGGAAGCGTGACCGTACTATAGTCTTAAACGGCGTTCAATCCCCTGTCGGGGTTTAATTTCCCGCAGCCTGCCGCTTAGGCTGACTAACGATATTTCCTTCGAATACCCCTGCTTTGCGGCGGGGCGGTTTATTGTCTGCGGCGTCTGGTCCGCCGGGGAGGTCTCATGAGAGAGATGAAAAAGAAATTCCTTCTGGCGGTCGCGGCGCTCTTTTTTCTTACCGGGTGCGTCTTCATATCCCTGCCCGGCGTCCAGCCCCTGACGGAAAAGGTCGTGGACGGCAAGGGGGCCGACAAGGTCCTCCTTGTGGATGTCTCCGGGATTATAACCGATGACGACGCCTCGAACCTGCTCGGTATCGAGACAGGGCCCAACCTGACCGCCCGGATAAAGGAGGAGCTGACGCTGGCGTCCTCGGACGCCCTTGTAAAAGCCGTGGTCCTGAGGATCAACACCCCCGGCGGGTCTGTCACTACATGCGACATCATCACCCACGAGCTCAAGGAGTTCAAGAAGAAGAGGAAGGTCCCGGTCGTGGCCGAGCTTATGGATGTGGCGGCCTCGGGGGGCTACTACATAGCGGCCTCTTCGGACAGGATAATCGCCCACCCGACGACAGTGACCGGCAGCATCGGGGTCATAGCGTACAACATAAACGCCGGCGGCCTGATGCAAAAGATCGGCATCACGGACCAGACGGTAAAGTCCGGCGACATGAAGGACATCGGCTCACCGCTTCGCCCGATGACGGAAGAAGAGAGAAAGATAATTCTAACGGTGCTCAACGGGATGCACGACAGGTTCCTCGAAGTGATACTCGATGGGAGGAAGGGGCTGAGCCGCGCTGAACTCGTAAAGCTTGCCGACGGCAGGATCTACAGCGCCCCTCAGGCGCTCGATCTGAAGCTCATAGACTCCATCGGCTACCTTGACGACGCGATAGAGGCGGCGAAGCGCGAGGCCGGCATAAAGGAGGCCCGCGTCATCACATACTCAGCTCCCAGGGCATACAAGAACAATATCTACTCCGGACCCGCTGCAACCGCGCCCAAGGGTTTGAACATCATAAACCTCGACCCGGGCTTTTCAAAGAGGTTCGGTCTGAGCTTCATGTACCTCTGGATGCCCTGAAGAGGAGGGGAGCGGAAAGCTCCATAAAAAAACGGCGCGTGAGTCTCACGCGCCGTTTTTTATTTCTCTTAGGGTCTAATACCCCGCGGCTTGCCGCGTCATTTTAAATCTCCTCCCCCTTGATGGGGGAGGCAGGGTGGGGGAGCAAGATTTCACCCTCCCCTCAATCCCCTCCCGTCGAGGGAGGGGAGGTATAAGCTTGCTACGGGGCGGTTCATTTGCATAGGGTTTACAAAGCCTATGGTTCATTTGCCCTCGGGCGCCGAGGGCCCGTTAGGCCCCACGACCGATATCGTGTAGGCGTCGAGGGTCAGGTATTTTTTGGCGGCCCTCAGGACATCGTCGGCCGTCACGGCGTCTATTTTTTCAGGATAGACTTTGTGAAAATCGTAGCCGAGCCCGTAGAGCTCGCTGTTAGCCATGTCAGAGGCCTGGCTACTGACCTCCTGAAGCCCTATCTCGTAGCCGCCTATGAGGGACATCTTCGCCCTCTTAAGCTCGCCGTCCGTCACCGCAACCGTTGATATCTCGTTGAGCTCGTTGAATATACCGGCAACGGCCGAGTCCTTTTTGGAGGGGGCGGACCCGATATAGGCGCCGATAATCCCGGCGTCCGCGCCCTCTTTCGAAAACGCCGAGACGGAGTACGCGAGGCTCTTTTTGTCCCTGAGGTTGACAAAGAGCCGGCCGCCCTGGCCCGACAACACCTCGGTCATCACCTTGAGAGCGTAGCTGTCGGGGCTGCCGATAGTCGTGCCTGGAAATCCGATGCCGATGTGCGTCTGCTCTTTCTCCTTTACGGCCCCGGTCTCGCGTATCTTCGTCTGGCGCTCCTCGACCGGGGTGGCCGGAAGCGCGGAGGCGGACCTGTTGAAATTTTTGAACGCGGCCTTGACCTTTTCTACGGCGTGGTCCTTGTTCACATCCCCGACTATCGTAAGGACCATCCTGTCGGGGACGAAGAAGTTTTCGTAATGCTTTACAAGGTCGTCTCTTTTCAGGGCCGACACCGTCTCAATGGACCCGGAGGAGGGCATGCCGTAGGGGTGCTTTTCGTAGAGCGACCTGTAGAGGAGTTTGAATGTATAGGCGGGCAGGTTGTCTTCCTGCCTCTTTATCCCCGCGAGTATGTCCTTCCTGAGTCTTTCAATCTCGTCTTCGGGGAAGGTAGGGGTCATGACGACCTCGGCGAGCATGTTAAGGCCCCTGTTGAAGAACCGGGACAGGAACTTTCCGGACACCCCCGTGGAGTTCCACCCGGAGAACCCGCCTATCGCGGCGGCCATCTCTTCGGTCTCCCTTGCGAGCTCTTCGCGCGAGTGTTTTTCAGTCCCCATCGTCAGCATCGCGGCCGTAAAGTTGCCGGCCCCGTTCGTCCTTGCGTCCTCGAACCTGAGTCCTCCGGGGAAGGCCGCGTAGAAGGCTACAGTAGGGTTGGCGTGCGCCTCCTTCACTATGAGCGTTATTCCGTTGTCGAGCCTGACCTTGACCGTATCCGCACCGGTCTTTTTCTCGAGGAAATCTTTTCTCGCCGCGGTGTCGGCCTCTCGAGCGGCGGTCATTATCACCGAGTCCGTTACAAGCGTTTTCTCCTCTTCGGGGAGTATGACGGCCACTGAGAAGGCGGAGGTCGACAGGTACTTCCCGGCCACCCGCTTTATGTCGCCGGAGCTGACCTTCCGTATCCCGTCGAGGTACTTCTTCTCGTAGTTTATGTCCCCGAGCGTGGTGTCGAAGTATCCGAGCTTGCTGGCTATGCCCTCCATCGTCTCCCTCGAATATATGAAGTCGCTCTCAAGGTTGAACTTCGCCTTTTCAAGCTCTTCAAGGTCCGGCCCCTCGTACTCAAGCTTTCTTATCTCGCGGACCGTGCCGGTTACGGCGCTTGCGGTGTTCTTCGCGTCGAGGTTGGCGGTTATGAGCATAAGCCCGGGGTCTTTCATCGACATCGTGTATGAAGAGATCCCGTGGACCAGTGAGTCGTCTATCTTGAGTTTTTTGTAAAGCCTCGAGCTCTCTCCGCCTCCGAGTATCAGGGAGAGGACATCGAGTGAGTAGGTGTCTTCGTCCTTTATCTCAGGTATATGGAAAGCGAATCCGAGGTGAGCGGCCTGAACCTTGCTGGCAATGACCCCGGTCCTTATATCTTTCTGCCGGGGCTCCACCGGCCTTTTTTTGTGCGGGTCCTTTTTTTTCCTGAAATCCTTGAACTCTTTTTTTACCGCCGCAAGGGCCGTGGCGGCGTCGACGTCACCGGCTATGACGAGGGTCATGTTGTTCGGTATGTACCACCTGTTGAAAAAATCGAGGATCTGCGCCCTGGTGAACGACTCGACGGTATTAACATACCCGATCACCGGTCTGCCGTACGGGTGCTCGGCGTACGCATTGGAGAAGAGCGATTTGTAGAGGTTCCTTCCTGGGCTGTCCTCGTTCATCCTTATCTCCTCGAGGACTACCTGGAGCTCTTTTTTAAGCTCCGCCGGGTCGAAGGATGAGCGCTGTATGGCGTCGCTTATTATGTCGAGCCCCGTTGGGAAGTGGCGGCTCGGGACCGTGAGGTGATAGACGGTCTTGTCGAAGGTGGTGTAGGCGTTTATGTCGCCGCCCACGGACTCTACTATCTGGGCTATTTCGCCGACCTTCTTCTTAGCGGTGCCCTTGAAGAGCATGTGCTCGAATACATGGGAGATCCCTGCCTCCTTGTCCGTCTCATCCGCGCTCCCTGTTCTGACCCACATCTGGACGGATACGACCGGGGCCGTGTGCTCCTCCTCGATTATCACCGTCAGTCCGTTGTCGAGCTTCGTTAGAACCGGCTCTCCCGGTTTTGCCCACGCGTTCTGGCTTATTATGAATAGTAAGGTTAAGAGAAAGGATACGAATA
>JACRCJ010000082.1 GCA_016219075.1 Deltaproteobacteria bacterium
GTCAAACTCAAGCAGTGGGACAGTTCGCCGTGCAGGTCGTGCCACAAGAACCCAAGGCCTTTCGCCGGGAGAGGTAAAGAGGAGCACCAGAAGTTGCAGACAGGGAAGTTCACCTGCATAGACTGCCACCAGAACCTTGTGCACAAAAGGACCCCGGTCGAGAATATCGGGGATGGCATGAAACAGGGCAAGATCGTCGAGGCTCAGGGCGGCTATCTGGACATGCAGGCTCATTAATGAACCCTTCCTGGGATCAAAACCTCTGGGTTTTTTGAATGTTAAAATAAATAATTTTATTTTATCAATAGATACCTGAATATATTGAGAGCTTGTCTTAATTTATTGGCAAACCCTTTCAAGTTTTTCAAGGAGGCCCGTATGTCAGTCGAAGCTTATGTTTTTATCGAGTGCGAGCACGCGAAGTCGAGGGAGGTCATGAATGATCTGCTGAAGATCGGCGGGGTCAAGGAGGTCAGGATCGTCACCGGGCCGTATGACGTGATAGCGCTTGTGGCCGCGTCTAATTTCAAGGTCCTCGGTGATGTGGTTATAAGTAAGATCCAGGCGGTCAAGTCCGTAAAACGGACCCTGACCAATGTGATTATAGAGTAGGGCCTTCTCCTGTTAAGCATCGCATATTGTGTAGACTTTACCCTCATAAAAACTACAAGAAAACTATAAGGTATTCACGTAAACCATTCGGAAAGACTGCCGAAATTCAACTGGCGCCTTTCCTGAGGGGCCTCTTTTCAAGACCACCGGAAACCAAACTTATGTCGCATAATGGATATTATGTCAAATTAGATAAGGGGGCCGTCATGGGTACTTCCCGGCCCTTTTCCTCAAGTTGTCTGGCAGCACTCTCACCCCCTCGGGTGCTTCTTCTTGTGGAGGTTTTTGAGCCTCTCGTTCGTTATGTGGGTGTAGATCTGGGTGGATGAGATGTCGGCGTGGCCGAGCATCATCTGGACCATCCTTAAGTCAGCGCCTCTCTCAAGAAGGTGTGTCGCGAAGGAATGGCGGATGATGTGAGGCTTTATCTTCTTTCTGTCTATCCCGGCCCGCAGCGCCGAGTTCTTGATGATGACCCAGAAGTTCTGGCGCGTCATCCCTGTGCCCCTTCCTGTGACGAAAAGGAACCTGTTCTGCTTTCCCTTGAGGAACGCTCCGCGCGCCTCATCCATGTACCTTTTGAGCCAGACCATGGCGGACTCGCCGAGCGGCACAAGCCTCTCTTTTGAGCCCTTGCCGAAGGCCGTCAAATACCCGCCCTGAAGGTTTATGTCGTTGAGTTTTAAAGATACGAGCTCAGAGACCCTCAGGCCCGTGGCGTAGAGCGTTTCCAGCATGGCTTTGTCCCTGAGCCCGTGTATTCCTTCGGTTTTTGGCGCTTCGAGGAGCTTTTCCACCTCCTCGAAGGTCAAAAACTCAGGCAGCCTCCGCTGCATCCTCGGGATATCGACATCCGAACACGGAGAACTACTGATACGCCCCTCTTTAAGGAGGTACTTGTAAAAACCTCTCAGGGCGATAAGGCCCCTTGTGTAGGACCTGACGGCGTGCCCCGATTCCTTTTCACTCTTCAGGTATCCTGATATCTCTTTCGAGGCGGCGGTCAGGAGGTCATGGCCCCTCTCAGAGAGCCAGGCGTTATACTTTGAAAGGTCTCTCCCGTACGAGAGGGCCGTGTTCTTCGCAAGCCCCCTCTCCACTATTATGTGGTCGAGGAACTCTTGAATGAGGTGTGAGCCGTTATCCATTTCTTTAATCCCCTGTCGGGGTTTAATTAAGCGCGGCTTGCCGCAGAGGCTCACTAACTATATTTCCTTCGAATACCCCGAAGAATTGCGGCGGGGCGGTTTATTACGCTGCCTCGCCCCTGTCTCCCGGGAGCCGCCTTTGCGTCAGTTAGCCGGGTTACTCACTATTTCCTTTTCGGTCAGGACATTGTAGACCGTATCTACTATCTCTTTGAGCTTCTCCTTGTAGTAGATCTTCTGGCCGAAGATGTCCTTGACATAGAAGATGTCCGCGGCTTCGTCTCCCTTGGTGGATATCTTTGAGACGAATATGTAGAGGCCGAGTTTGGAGAGCGTGCTCGTTATGTCGTACAGGAGCCCGATCCTGTTCTGCGTGTGGATGTCGATGACGGTATACGCCTCCGACACATCGTTGTCTATCTGGACAATCGTGCGGACGATCGGCCTGGGTTTGCTGTCGAGGATCGACGGTTTTCTCTTTCCGACCAGAGACGCCACCTTTGTCTTTCCGGTTATTACGCCCGCAAGGTCGGCCTCGATCTTCTTAAGCTTAGACTCGTCCGTTATGTATTCTCCGATGTGGCTGTTGACCTGAAGGATATCGAGGACCACCCCGTTTTTGAGGGTGTTTATCTGGGCGCCGAGGATGTTCACGGCGTTTGCGGCCATTACGCCGGTTATCATGGAAAATAACCCGTGCATGTCGTGCGTGCAGATGATGAGCTCGGTGTACTCCCTGAAGGTGTCCTGCCTTACGGTCATGACGTACGGCTTTCCGCCGAAACCTTTCAGTATCTTTATGTGGTCGGCGATCGTGTCCGGGCTGTTCGACAAAAAGTACCTGTGGGGCAATAGCTCAAAGTAGTCCTCGACGGTCGAGCGCTCCACCCCTTCGGGCCTCAATATCTCCGCCACCCGCTCCTTTATCCTCTGGTACTTTACCTCGGCCTCTTCGACCTCGAAGGTCCCCCTTTCAAGGACCGTCAACGCCTTGAAGTAAAGCTCCTGAAAGAGCGTGCCCTTCCACTGGTTCCAGACATCCGGGCCCACGGCCCTGACATCCGCGAAGGTCAGGAGGTACAGAAGGCTCAGGCGCTCGATGTCCCCGACCCTTTTGGCGAATTCGATTATGAGCTTTTCGTCGTGCAGGTCCCTGTACTGGGCGGTGTCCGCGAGGAGCAGGTGGTTTTTGACGAGGAACTTGAGGAGGTTCGTGTCGTCCTCCGAGAGGTTCAGCCTCCGGCATATCTCCGGGACTATGCCCGCGCCTTTCTCCGCGTGCCCTTTGCCGTGCGCCTTTCCGATGTCGTGGAAGAGGACGGCGAGTATCAGTATCTCCGGGTTGGGTATCTCCTCGAAGATGGTCGACTGGAGCGAGAAGTCGGGCTTGTACTCGCCCCTCAGCCGCTCGATCTCGCGTACCGCGAAGAGCGTGTGCGCGTCCACGGTGTAGACATGGTAGAGGTCGTGCTGGACCCTGCAGGCAATGTCGGCGAACTCGGGGATGTATTTGTCGAGGAACTTGAGCCTGTGCATCTCACAGAGCGTCCGGTAGACGTTTTTCCCCTTGAGTATCTTGAGGAACGACTCCGACACATCCCTCGACGTCCTGAACTCGTCCCCTGCGGTCTCAAGGTAGGCAAGCACCAGGTCCACGGTCCCCTGGTCTATTTCCACATCGAAGGCCTGCGAGTACTCGAACGCCTTCATGGCCGAGGACGGGTCTTTGACGAAAGCCTCCTTGTCGGCTACGGCAAGCACCCCGCCCACTACCGAGTAGTTCTTGTCAACGCGTACTTTTTTCTTCGGCCATGAAAAAGCGCCCTTCTCGTCCCTGTGGATGGTCCTTGAGAGTATCAGGTTCGAGTACCGGAATATGTTCGAGGCGTGCCTGTAGTACTGCTGCATGAAGGCCTCTACGGCCAGCGCCTTCTCGGTGTTCTTGAATCCCAGGAGCCTGGCTATCCGCTCCTGATGGTCGAAGGTCAGCTGGTCGGCCTTCCTGTTCGATTCGTAGTGGAGTTCGTTACGCACCCAGAGCAGGAAGTCGAGCGATTCGGCGAGCGTGTCGTAGTCGCTCCTTGATATGAGCCCGAGTTTGCGCGGGTCGGCCTCGAAGGTGTTTTTCGCCTTTATGGCCCAGATGGCGGTATGCAGGTCCCTAAGACCCCCCTCGCCTTCCTTCACATTGGGTTCCAGTATGTAGACCGAGCCGCCGAAACGGTGGTGCCTCTGGCGGGTCTCCTCCACCTTGTCGTTTATGAAAGCGGGCGTGCGCCCCTTGTTGAAGAGGTTCTTCCTGACGCTCGTCTTCAGGCGTTCATAGAGATTTTCGTCGCCGAGAAGAAACCTCAGGTCGAGCAGGGCCGTCATCGTCTTGAGGTCGTCTTTGGCGAGGTCGACGCACTCGGCCACTGACCTGATGCTGAAACCGAGGTCCAGGCCCGTGTCCCAGAGGACATAGAGGATCTGCTGCGTGAAGTCCTCGATGGCGGGAGTGAGCTTCCTGTCGTAAAGGAGCATCAGGTCGATGTCGGAGCGGATGTTGAGCTCCCCCCTGCCGTACCCGCCGAGGGCCACCAACGCGGTCTTCTCCGCGCCCTTGATCTCCTCGGACTTGCAGGTGAAAAGCGCTTTCAGTATGTCGTCGACAAGTTGGGCGTAGGACCTGCAGACCCCGGCTCCGCGCTTTTCGTCGAGGTGCTCGCGGCGAAGCTCCCCCTCCCCTTTCGAGAGGAAACCCTTGATGGCCGGGGTTGCGGCTGGTGAAGACCTCAAGGAGTCGAGTATCGTCTTATACATCTTCGTCCACCATTATACCGCTCCGGTTCCGTTGATATAATCCAGCAGCCCTTTAGAGATGCCCTCGATTATCTCGTCCAGATAGCGGTCGTCCCGAAGGAGTTTTTCCTCCTGCGGGTTGCTTATGTAGGAGACCTCCACGAGTATGGACGGCATCTTCGTACCCACGAGGACATAGAAGGGGGCGCCCTTTACGCCGTTGCTCCTGGTGTTGAACTTCTCCCTGAGGTTCTTTGCCACCCGTTCCTGGACGGCCGAGGCGAGCCTCACTGAGTCGTTTGTCTTGGCGGTCTTTATGAGGTCGTTCAATATGAACTCAAGGTCGCTTACGGACCTCCTGGAGGTCGCGTTCTCTCTCGCGGCAAGCCTCCTGGACTCCTCGTCGTTGGAGATGTTCAGAGTGTAAGTCTCCACCCCGGAGGCGGCCTTCCTGGTGCTCGCGTTTATGTGTATCGAGACGAAGAGGTCGGCGTCCTGGCTGTTCGCTATGGCGGTTCGCTCCTCAAGCGGGATAAAGACATCGGTTTCGCGCGTCATCACTATCTTTTGAACGTCAGGGCGGAGTTTCTCTCTGAGCATCTTCGAGAGCTTGAGAGTGACGTCTTTTTCCCTGAGCCCTCCCCTGCCTATCGCTCCCGGGTCTTTGCCTCCGTGCCCGGGGTCGATGACGATCTTTCTGACCTTGAGCCCGAGCTGCTGGGATAGCGTGGGGCCCGGAAGCGCATCCCTGTTCTCCGGCGGCCCCGGTTCCCTGACAGCGGGCCTGTCTTCGTTCCCGGCCTTCGTGCCGGTCACATCTATTATTATCCTGTACGGGTCGCTTAACGGGAAGACCTTGTAGTCCTCGATGGATTCGATGTCGAGCACCACCCGGACGGTGTCTTTGTCGTACTGGCCGACCCGGGCCTTTTTCAGAAGCCCGTCGTTTATCGGGACCGACTTGTCGAGTCCAGCCGAGGTCCGGGCGCCGGTGATGTCGATAAGGAGGCGTCTGAACGGGACATTTATCGAAGGGTCTTTCTTCAGAAGATGCGTTGAGAAGACGGCCTTCCTGTCGAGGTTTACTACGACCCTCGTGTAGTTCGGGTTGGACCAGTGCTTTATCCCGGTGACCCTGGAGGCCGTCCGCGCCGAAGCGGAACCGGGCAAAAGAGAGAGGACGAGGAGCGCCGGCAACAGGACGGCTGACCAGTTTAAGAGCTTGAAGTATTTCAATTCTTCAGCATCTCCTTGAATTTGTGTAACGCCGTGAGGGCCTCAAGCGGGGTCATGGAGTCAAGCTCCATATTCCTTAGCTTCTCGCGGATAGCGTCCTTCTCGCCCAGAAGCGTCATCTGCCTGGCCTCAGGGGCTGACTCCCTTTTAAAAGCAAGCCTGGGGAGCCCCGAGTCGTTAAGCTCTCCGGTCTCGAGGTTCTTCAGTATTTCCAGGGCCCTCGATATCACAGGGGCCGGCAGGCCCGCAAGCCTTGCCACCTGTATGCCGTAGCTCCTTGAAGACCCGCCCGGCACGACTTTCCTCAGAAATATTATCTTATCATTCCATTCCTTCACAGCCATATTATAATTTTTGACCCTTTCCTTTGTCAAGGAAAGGTCTGTGAGCTCATGGTAATGCGTGGCGAACAGGGTCTTTGCCTTGAGATCTGTGTTGTCGTGGATGTGCTCGACCACGGCCCACGCTATGCTCAACCCGTCGAAGGTCGAGGTCCCCCTGCCTATCTCGTCGAGTATGATGAGGCTTTTTCCCGTGGCGTTATTCAGGATGTTGGCCGCCTCGTTCATCTCGACCATGAAGGTGGAGTGGCCGCGTGCGAGGTCGTCGGAGGCCCCTACACGGGTGAATATCCTGTCCACGGCGCCGATGGCCGCCTTCGAGGCCGGGACGAACGACCCGATCTGGGCCAACAGGACTATAAGGGCGTTCTGCCTCAGGTAAGTCGATTTGCCCGCCATGTTCGGCCCCGTAAGTATTATTATCCCGTTGGCGGAGTCATCCAGGAGAAGGTCGTTTGGAACGAAGTCCTTTACCCCGGCCTCGATAACGGGGTGGCGGCCTCCTTCTATCTCTATCGAGCCGCCGTCGTTCACCAGAGGCATCGTGTAGTTCATCCGCTCAGCGACCTCGGCCAGAGACGATAGAGTATCGAGCGTTGAGAGGAACCCGGCGGTACGGTGCACCCTGTCGGAGTACTTCGCAACGACCTCTACGATACCGGAGAAGATCGAGGCCTCAAGCTCCCGTGCCTTCTCCTCGGCTGTCAATATCCGCTCTTCCCACTCCTTCAGGGCCGGCGTGATGTACCGCTCGGCGTTGGCAAGGGTCTGCTTTCTTATGTAGTCGTCAGGAACGCTTGAGAGGTTCGTCTTTGTCACCTCTATGTAATAGCCGAAGACCCTGTTGTAGCCTACCTTGAGGGAGTTGATGCCCGTCCTTGCCCTCTCGTCCCGCTCAAGGCGCGCTATCCAGTCCTTGCCGCCCGAGCCTATTAAGCGCAGCTCGTCGAGTGCGGGGTCGTAGCCTTCCCTTACTACCCCGCCGTCCTTGATGGAGTACGGAGGCGAGTCCACTATGGCTTCTCCTATGAGGGTCTCGGCCTCCTCGACCGCGTCTACGGCGGTTGCCATGGCGGCGATAAGCGGAGAGGAGAAGTGGTTCACCACCCTCTTTATGGACGGGATCCTCTTAAGCGATGACCTCAAAGAGACGAGGTCTTTCGGGGTGGCGGCCTTCAAAGAGACCCTCACCATGAGCCGCTCCAGGTCGTAGACCTCGCTTAAAAGCTCCTGGAGCTCTACGCGTAGCTCCCTCATCTCGATAAGCTCGCCTACGGCGCTCTGGCGGGCGCTTATCTTTACCCTGTCCTTTAACGGGTGCAGGAGCCACGACTTCAGGCGTCTTGCCCCCATCGCCGTTTTAGTCCTGTCCAGAAGCTCAAGGAGCGTGCCTTCCTTGCCGCCGGTCCTGATGTTCTCGGTTATCTCAAGGTTTCTCCGGGTCGAATGGTCTATCACGAGGTACTCGCCGGTTGAGTACCGGGTGCACTTTCTTATGTGCGTAAGCTCGGCCTTCTGGGTCGATTTTATGTAGTTCAAGAGGGCCCCGGCGGCCTTGACCGCCTCCGTGAGCTCGCCGAGGCCGAAGCCCTCGAGCGAGGTCGTGCCGAAGTGCCCGGTAAGCCTCTCTGTGGCGGCGTCAAGCTCGAAGTCGTACTTCGGCACAGGCGTGATCTTTTTTACCTGAAGCTCATTGGCGTTAAGCGTTACGGCGGAGTTGTCGGAAACGATAAGCTCAAGAGGGTGAATACGCTTGAGCTCGTCCTTGAGGTCATCTATAGCCGAAAACTCGGCGACCCTGAACTCCCCGGTAGAGACATCCATGTAGGCGAAGCCCGAGACCCTGGGTCCGGCGGAGACCGACGCGATGAAGTTGTTGGCCCTGGGGTCAAGTAGCTCGTCATCGATAGTTATGCCCGGGGTAATGACCCTGGTCACGGCCCTTCCGACTATCTTTTTGGAGTCGTTCGGGTCTTCAATCTGTTCGCAGACGGCCACCTTGAGCCCCTCTTTGACGAGCCTGGCGATGTATGTGGCGGCGGCGTGGTAAGGGACCCCGCACATCGGGATCTCCCGGAACTTGTCCCTTGAAGTGAGCGCTATGCCGAGGACGCGCGCGGCGGTTTTGGCGTCCTCGAAGAACATCTCGTAGAAATCCCCCATCCTGAAAAACAGGATGGCGTCGCTGTTCTCAGCCTTTAAGTCAAGATACTGCCGCATGGCGGGAGTGATGTTAGTCATCTCAAGACCGTTCCAGTACAGGCCCTTTTGCCTTCAAAAATAGATTATCCCTTTCCAGTCAGGAAGGGATAAAAGACAGATGAGACCTCCCCGAAAGACTTTACGCGGGGGCTCCCGTTGTTAAACATTTTCAAGACCTGTCCTTGCGCCCGGACTTCTGCGGGCCGGACGCCGCGGGGACCAAAGCCTTTTCAGACGATCCAGTTCTGCTGTTCGAAGTCCTCTGAGGGGACGTCGAATATCAGGAACCCTTTTACCGGCCAGCGCTCTATGCCCCTGTCGGCCCCGTCGATGCTTATAAAGAGCTTGAGTTCCCCGCCCTTGACGGCGCCGACCGTCAACAGGTCTATCCCCAGTTCGACGGCCGTGTCCGCGGCTATGTCGGCCCTGAAGTCCGTCTCGACCCACTTGTCCTTGACCCTCCCGAAGACTACGGCCTTAGCGTCCCGGCCCTTTACCGTGGCCTGGACCCGTAGCGGCATGGGGTCGAGGAAGTTTACGGTGAACGACCACTCGGTGTCGTGCGGGATGAGCTCTTCGAGGTAGTCGAGCCTGAAAAAGAGCGCGTCCTGTGAAAAGCCGTAGGCTATCGTGCCTATCAGCCCTTCACCCTGAAGGTCCCTGTGCATGGCCGTTCCGAAGAACTGGCGCTCAAGGTACCCGGCTGAAAGCCACTCGAAGTAGGAGGTGACCGCGCCGTCGATAACCGGGTTGATGTAGGCCTGAGGGAGTATGCGGGGCCTGTAGCCCTTTATCTCGGTCGAGATCGGTATGTCAAGCGAGTCCGGGGGCTCCGTCTCCATGAGGGTGTATATCTTTTTTATGTTTCTCCTGAAGAGGTAGTCGAAGTGCTCATCAAGCATCGAGGAGTGGTCGTCCCCGTACCACCAGAACCAGTCGCTCCCCTCGGCGGCGTAAAGGGTCTCCCACGCCGCATCGATCGACTTCTTTCTTGCCTTGTAGTCCCGGGAGTTTTTCGCCGACTCCTCGTACTCGACAAGGGCCGCCCTCGCCCCTGCGATGTAGTCCCACGCGGCGTTGTCCTCGGCGTGGCCTATCCATATCTTGAAGTTGTGGCTTATCCAGGAGCCTGGGTATATCCAGTTGAGCGTGTCCCTCTCCCGTTTCTTCGAGAGGAACTCGTTTACCGTCACCGGGCGGAGCAACGGGTGGTCGGTAAGCCTTGAGTAAAGCGCCACGAGAAAATCACGGCCGTCGTTTCTGAAGTGCTCCCACGCGTTCTCGCCGTCGAGTATTATGTTTACGATGTGGGCCTCAGGGTTCTCAAGCATCCCGTGTATGTGCGCCAGACGGCCCACCATGTCGTCTGCCGCGTGCGCCGGGTCCATCTTCGCGTAGTCGAACCCGATCAGGTCCGAGAGGACATGGTCCCTGAAGACCGCCGAGAGGCTTTTCCCGTCCGAGTCTATCGAGTAGGGCCTGTAGAGGAAGGCGTCGCAGCAGTTGCCGGACGAGTCCCTCCTTATCGGACGCCTCAGCGTGTTCGAGAGTATCTCTTCGTCGGTGGCGAACCACTTCACTCCCTCGCCCGCGAGTATCGGGAGGATATCCATGCTTACGGAGCCCTCGGAGGGCCAGATGCCTCTGGGGGCATGGCCGAAGGTCTCCTTGTAGAGGGCCACTCCCCTTCTTAACTGCTCCCTGGCGTCCTCCGGGTGGACAAACCGTTCTTTGGGCAGCGCCGCGTGAGGCATCGCCTCTTTGGCTGAGAAACTGTCGCAAAGGAGCGGCATTATGGGATGGTAGTACGGGGTAGTGGAGACCTCGATTATCCCCTTCTCCTGAAGCTCCCTGTACTTGGGGAGGATCATTCTTATTATCTCCACCTGCTTTTCAAGCAACCGCTCTTTATCATCCTCCGTGAAGCCCCCGCCCCTGGTGTAGAGCGCCGAGAGGAACTCGTCCTTTGCGCGTATCACGGGGTCGATCCAGACGAGGTTGAAGAGCACCTGGAGGTCGAGGTAGTCCTGCTCCTTGAAGTACCTCAGCACGCTCGGTATGTCTTCCCCGGTGATGGCGTACCCGCGTTTACGGAGGAGCTCCTGGTACCTTGGAAGCGGTTTTATCATGTGCTCCCAGTTCGCCTGAAAGAAGTACTGGAGGATGAAGCTCTTGTCCTCGCGCGTTAATTCTGAGGCGGGCTTCCTGGTGATGTTTCTGTACCTGTCGTTGACTTGTCCGCTCCCGTACTCCGTCAGCTGCTCGATGAGGCACGGAACGATGTTGAAGGTCTGGTGGACCTGAGGGAACTCCTCGAGTATCGCTACCATGTCGTAGTAGTCCTTGGTGCCGTGAAAAAGGACCCAGGGCATGGTGTACTCTTCGGTTATCGGGTCCTTGTACAGCGGCTGGTGCATGTGCCAGACGAAGGCTATGTTAAGTTTGTTTTCCATAGTTCCGTTCAGATGTCGCGATATACCCGGTGCGGGCCCAAAAAAAGCAGGCCCCGGGCCTACTTGCCTTCAAAGACCTCGATTAAGCCGCTGTCCGTAAGGACCGCTACATGGTTTTCGGCCGAAGAGGCGTTTGAGGTGACGGTGGACGGAAGTTTCCTGGTCCAGTCCACCGAGCCGTTTTCGAGCCTGAGGGCCGTTATGAATCCTTTGTCTTTCGCGAGGAATTTTATCCCGAGCGGCACGGCCGTGTAGTTCGAGATGACAAAGAGGTGGCCTCCGGCGGCGAAGACCGTCGATACCGGAGAGTAAACGAGGTCCCTCTTCCAGAGTATCGCTCCCGTGACCCTGTTGATGGCCACGACCCGGTCGGTCCCGGCCATCACCAGCGTCTTTTTGTCCGGCACAACGAAGTCGTATGTCTTTATGATGTTGTAGACCCCTTTTACTTCCCCGTTCTCCGCGTTCAGGGCTACTACCGCGTTGGTGTCGTCTATCATGTACACGAGCCCGTCGGATACAAGCGGGGTCCTCCTGGCAGGGAGGTTCGCATCGAAGCTTTTCACGACCTTTCTGCTCCAGAGCTCTTTACCGGTGTCGGCCGAGATGGCCGCGAGATACCCGTCCGAGAAGAAGTGAAAGAGCGTGGAGCCGGATACCGCCGTGGACGAGCGGACCCTCGGGGCCACGGTCTGGTATGTGGAACGGCCGTAGCTCCAGAGCTTCTCTCCGGTAGAGAGCGAGAGCGCGTAGAGCTTGTCGTCCGAAGACGAGAACAGGACCCTCCCGTCCTTTATGACCGGGGCCGAGAGTATCTCGGATTTGGCCTGAAAGCTCCAGAGCACCTTCCCCGCGGACTTGTCAAAACACCTCATGACGCCGTCGCTTGAGCCGAAGCACAGATAATCCCCGGAGACGGCCGGCGGGGCCTCCAGCACATACTCGGCGTCGAACTTCCAGATGACCTTCCCGGTCTTCAAGTCAAAGGTGTAGAATAGCTCGTTTTCAGACCCCGTGTAAAGCCTCCCCTCGGAGATGACCGGGCTTGAGAGCTGTAAGCCGGAATAGTCCTTCAGGACGCTTACCGGGGAGATGTCCTTTCCCCAAGCCAGTGCGAGAGGAAGGACCACCTTGTCGGCTGAGGCGTTTGACCGGGAGTCGTCGTGCATGAACGACGACCACGGCTCCCAGGCGACCTTTGCAGGCTTTGAGGCGCACCCGGCTAAGAGGAGCAGAGCGGCCAGCAGAGCGGAGTATCTATGCGCGGAACTTTTTGACGAGCGCTTTGGCATTTTCCTGTATTCTCCTGAAGTCTTCTTCGTTAAGTCCCGCGCCCAGGGCGATTTTGAGGGCCTTCTCACCGGTTATGAGGTCCCCCGGCGAATGCGAGTCGGTGTTAAGTACCATCTTTACTCCGTGCCTTTTGGCTACGGCCGCCACATGCCCGTTCGTCAAAGAGTGTCCGCCCCTGGCGGTGATCTCGAAGTGGACTGATCTTTTGACGGCCGACTTCGCGTCCTCGTCCGTCACGAGCCCGGGGTGCGCGAGAATGTCTACTCCGGCTTTTATGAAGGCGGCGTTGGTCCCGGCCTCAACGGGCTCGGCCAGCGTCTCTCCGTGTCCGACTACCACCCTGGCGCCAAGGGCCCGCGCCTTTTTCACCATAAGAGGGATATGGGCGGGAGGTATGTGCGTAAGCTCCACGCCGGGCAGGAGCCTGAAGGTCCTGTCAGTGTTGAGCTGACGGGCGACCTTGGTGATCTGTTTCAAGACCGCTTCTATGTTGGACTCGTCGGCATGGTCGGTTATCGCCATAGCCTTGTAACCCGCGACCCTTGCCCTTCTTACAAGCTCCGAGGGTATCAGCACCCCGTCGCTCAAAAAACTGTGCGTATGGAGGTCTATCATAGGACCGTCTTCCCCTTTTTATTCTTTCTTAGGGTCTAATACCCTTTAGCTTGCTGCGCTTTACAAAAGGCCTTTTTGCGCGCTGGCGCGCGCCTCGGGGCTATTGCTTCGCTCGCTGTCAAGCTCGCTCGCAATAAATACAGAGGCTTGCTTCGCTCGCTTTCCTTTATGCTCAGCTACGCAATGCCCCTGGTGTTTTGTTAAAAACAATACAAAACATCTAATGACATGGGTTGTTTTCAGATACCCCGGAGCTTGCTCCGGGGAGATTCATTTTTAAAGTTCTGAAAACCCCGGCGCCTGGTCCGCTGAACCCGGGCCGTCAAAACTCACCGCACGTAGTCGTCCTTTATGAGGCTGCTGAAAAGCGAGTAGAATATCTCAAAGATCATGCCGTTGTCGTTCTTGTTGAGCTTGAACAAAGGCTCGTCGGGTTTTAGCCCGAGGGCCGATCTGTATCTCGCTCCGGCCTCTTTTGTCGCCTCACCGGAGAATACATGGAGCGCCGGGACGCGTTTTTTAGCGAGTATGTCCTTTTTTGCCCCCTCAAGCTCAGAGAGGTCGCCTTCGCCTTCCGTGTCCCAGAGGAGCACCACCCCGATGAGGTTTTCTGAAAACGCCCTCCAGAGGGGGCCCATGTTCTTAACGGCCGGTATCGAGAAAAGGGTGATGTCCATGCCGCCGTAAAGTTTTATCGCCGAGATCTCTCCGAGCGGGTTCTCAAGGGATATCTGCTGGAACGACGACTTCGAGTTCATGGAAAAACCCGGTATCACCTTGCAGCGTTTTATGAACTCCGAGGCGAGCGAGCCGGAAGTGGAGATAAGCATGATCTTTCCGTAGTTGACATTCAGGCCGGTATAGTGGCTGAGTATCTTCTCCCGGATGCTTATAGCCTGGTCCGTGGTGAGGAACTGGGCCATTTGATCCGCCGCGGCGCCTTCGGCGTCGCGGTAGTCGAGTATGCCGCGGGCGAGCATGGAGACTATGGTGGTGTAGACCTCGTAATCGGGATAGGCGGAACGGTCCACGATATCGGCGACCTTCGGGTACGCGTTCACAAGCTGTATTATCTCGTAGATAACGGGCTGCAGCCCCTTCGGAAGGGTGTTGGGGTCGACCTTGCATCTGAGGTGCCTGTCCTTGCCGGGGAACTGGTCCTCTTTCTTCCTGAACTCGTCTATCTGCCTCATCCCCTCCATCAGGAGGTTCCCGGTGGTGGAACGGATCTTTTTGGTGGCTGTCACCTGCTTGGGCGTGAACTCGAATTTGCCCTCGTCCCATGTGAATAGCCTGAAGAGCGCCTTTTCCTTTTCAATGCCTTCGAGTGACGAGTTGTATATCTCTCCGTCCTTGATGTAGACCGAGCCGGTCTTTTCGCCGGAGCTCACCTTGAGCTCGCCCTCTTTCTTGTTCAGATGGAGTATCTGGAGGATGTCGGCCAGCGACATCTGGCTCAAGCGCCCCTCTATGCCCTTGGACCCCGGCCCGGAGGATTTTCTCGCAGACAGCGTCTGGCGTATCCTTGAAGAGAGCTCGTCGAGGTTTATCGGGCGCTGCAGGAAGATGTCCACGCCGGTCCTGAACCCCTTTATGTCCGTGACGCTGTCGGCGATGAATATGAACGGTATGTTGGAGGTGTGAGGGTTGTGCCTCAGTATCTGGAAGACCCGCTCGGCGTCGATGACGGGCAGGTCGATGTCGGCGATGACGAAAGAGGGGACTTCCTGTATGGCAAGCTCTATCGCGCGCGCGCCGTCGCAGACCGAGACCGGGTCGAACCCGAGCCCGGTCAGGTAGCCGGTCAGGTCATTTATCTCTTCGTCGCGTTTGAGCGCGAGCAGGGTCCTGTTCTTATCCATCATCCGAGAGTCTCTTGAAGGGAGTATTCAGACTGAAACTTCGTTATGAGCCCCTCTACGAGGTGCGCGTCCGCCGTGTGGAAGCACGCGTAGGTGGCCCCCCAGTTCTCCTTGCATATCAAGGCGTAGCCTGTGCCTTCGTTAAGGTAGAATGTGAAAAAAGTCTCCCTGAGACGCTGGTCGTCGATGATGAGCGGCGTGGCCGTTTTGATCTCCCAGGCGTTCTCCTCGGGCTCGCCGACGAGAAAGACCCTTGTTGAGAAGGCCCCCGCCGCGTTCAGGTTCTTGACGAGCGGAAGCCGCTGGGAGATCTTTTTGGACGAGAAGTAGAGAATCCCCCTTTTCTGAGGCGTCCTCGATATCTCTTTTACGATAAGCTCGTCGAGCTGTTCTATGAAGAACTCCGTAAGGGGACGGTCGCCCCCGGCCTCAAAAGTGGAGTCGTTGTAGCCGCTCGGCGCCGAGGCGGTCAGTGTGCCCATGACCTCCCAGAAGAGCTTGTCCCTGAGGCGGAGCCGCTCCCAGAGCGATTCCTTCTGGAGCTTCGCCCTCGATGCGGCCGTGCCGACAAGCTCTCCGAACCCCCTGCCGTCCCTGGGGAAAGTAGCCTGCGTCAA
Organism: Deltaproteobacteria bacterium; assembly: GCA_016219075.1. GTDB lineage: Bacteria > Desulfobacterota > GWC2-55-46 > GWC2-55-46 > GWC2-55-46 > JACRCH01. Next base: position 15,161 of record JACRCJ010000082.1, read on the forward strand.
TATGACCGAAAAAGGGGTCCCGTCGCTTATGGGTTCAACTGCCCTGGAAAGTTTCCTTACGGTCATCAGCGAGCCGAAGTGGTCGGCTTCAGGCAGTATTACGATTATCCGCCTTTCGTCGACGAGCCCCACGACATCGCAGTTTCTAACCGACTCCACGACCCTGGACGCGAGCCTGTGCATAACCTGCCTCCCGGCGCTCTCGTCGGCAAGACGGCCTTTGCCGCCACCTTCGACGCTCATGAGGACTATGGAGAAGCAGGTATTGTACCGGGAGGCCCTGAGCGACTCTATCTTTCCGTATTCGTTTACGAAGAAGGAGTCGTAAAACCTCTCAGGGAACAGTTTCATGGCAGCGCCCGATTTCGTTCCTGTATCCAATGGTTCAAGCCCCCGGAAAAACAGTCGGTTTTTGAAGTTTTGATTTTCTGCGGCGTTTAATCCCCTGTCGGGGTTTAATTACCCGCGGCTTGCCGCAGAGGCTGACTAACGATATTTCCTTTGAATACCCCTGCTTTACGGCGGGGCGGTCTGTTCCGCCGCAATCCCGGCCATCAAACGGTTTTTGAAGACCCAAACGCCTATGGCCCGCGGTGAGGTCTCATGCGGTCTGAAGACCACGGGTTTCAAGGCCAGCGGCGGCGCATGATACGGCAAGGCGCGTAATGTCCCTGCTGCACGGTGACCGGGCGGCCCTCTTACATCTTGTATTTGCCGAAGTCGCCGGGTGAGAGGTCCTCGAGGGTCTCGATGAAGTCCTTCTCGCCGTCTTCCCCGCTGCCCTGCACTGCGCGCATGTCTATGCTCTTGGATTTATCGAGGACCCTGGAGTCCACGAATATGGGCGAGCGGGTCCTCAGGGCCAACGCTATGGCGTCGCTCGGTCTGGCGTCGAGGATAAAAGAGCTGTTTTCGGCAGCCATGTGGATAGTGGCGTAGTAGACGTTTTCTCTCAGGTCCACCACCTCTATCCTGGTGACGGTGACTTTTATGTTCTTGAGCACCTCTTTTAAAAGGTCGTGCGTCATGGGCCTTGAGAACTGTATCTTTTCAAGCTCCGAGGCTATCGCGCTCGCCTCAAGCACTCCTATCCATACTGGAAGTGAGTTCTTCTCCTCCATGTCCTTGAGTATCACTATAGGCACATTGGTGAAAGGGTCTATCGTAAGCCCGGAGACCTTCATCTCTAGTAACATGGTACGCTCCTTTCCCTGCGCTCGCCGCGCAGAGAGTTTGGATAAGCCTGGGTTATTAAGACATCGACTACGGTCCCCGCAAGCCCCGTGGCCGCCGGAAAATTCACTATCCTGTTGCAGCCTGTCCTTCCGGTGAGTTCCCCGGGGTCAGCCTTGCTCAGTCCCTCGACCAGGACTTCCTTTACAGAACCTACGAGCTCCATGCTCCGTTCCGCGGTTATCTCTTTTTGTCTCTCCTGAAGGACCTTAAGGCGCCAGGCAGAGACGGCCTGTTCGACCTGGAGGCCGAACCCGGCGGCCAGGGTGCCCGGCCGGGGCGAGTACATGAACGAAAATATGTTGTCGAACCTGGCGGCATTTATAAGCTCCATCGTTCCTTCGAAGTCCTCATCGGTCTCTCCGGGAAAACCCACGATGATGTCGGATGTTATCGAGATATCGTCGTACAGACTCTTAAGCATTGAGACCTTTGAGAGATACTCTTTTACCGTGTACCCTCTCCTCATCTCTTTTAATATCTTGTCCGAGCCGGACTGCACAGGCAGATGTATGTGCCTGCAGAGCTTTCTCTCCGAACCGAAGAGGCGTATGAGCTCTGTACTTATGTCCTTGGGGTGAGAGGTTATGAAGCGCACCCTCTGTATCCCCTCCACGCCAGCCACACTTTTTAAGAGTCCGGGGAAACTCAGGTCGCCCCCCGCGCCCGCGCCGTACGAGTTGACGTTCTGGCCTATGAGGGAGACTTCCTTGACCCCTGAGTCCGCAAGGACCCTCACCTCATCGACTATCTCGGCGCTCTTTCTGCTGA
>JACRCJ010000084.1 GCA_016219075.1 Deltaproteobacteria bacterium
CCTCGGTGAGGCTTAAAGCCGCGCCGGACCAGTCTTTTGCCCGCACCTACCCCAGGATCGCCTCGAAGATAGAAGGCGTCTCCGACCAGAAACACCTGTTACGCGAACTCAACCGCATATTCGACGAGAAGGGCGGGATAAAAGACGACGCCTCGCACGAGCTCTTCCGTTTGAGAAAAGAGATACGCGCCGCAAGGGGCCGCTCGCGCTCCATCATCGAGGAGGTCTCCGCTGACAAGAGCGTCAGGGAGATACTCCAAGAAGACTACATTTCCATAAGGGACGACCGCTATGTGCTGGCCATCAAGGCCGGGATGCACTCCTTTTTCAAGGGCGTGATACACGGCCGCTCCGGCAGCGGCGCCACCTACTTTGTCGAGCCTCTTGAGCTTGTGGAGCTCAACAACAGGGTGGCGGTACTCTGTAAGGAAGAGAAGGCCGAGGAGATTAAAATACTCAAGGGGGCGACCGCCTCGGTCATAGGGAAAAAGGCGGAGCTTTTAAGCGACCTCGACATCATCGGGGACCTCGACTGCGTACAGGCCAAGGTCCTCTTCGGGGCCGACCTGGACGCGGTGGTGCCTGAGGTGCGCCCCGACGGAGAGGTCAGGTTCAACTCGGCGCGCCATCCGCTCCTTATATTAAAGGAGAAGAGGGGCGGGGCGAAGGCCGTGCCCGTGGATGTCGTTATTCCAGAGGGGTGCAGGGTCCTCGTCATCTCCGGGGCCAATACCGGCGGTAAGACCGTTGCGATGAAGACCCTGGGGCTCCTTACCCTCATGGCGCTCTCCGGGATGCCCGTGCCGGCCGGGGAGGGCAGCTCCGCCGTCCTCTTCACCTCGATATTCTCGGACATCGGCGACAGACAGGACATTATAGCGTCGTTGAGCACATTTTCGGCCCACATAAAGAGGATAAAGGAGTTTTTCGCCGGCGCCGCAAAGGGCTCGCTCGTCCTGATAGACGAGATAGGCGCCGGAACGGACCCCTCCGAGGGCGGGGCCTTCGCCCTGGCGGCCCTCGAGACATTTCGCGCAAACGGGGCGGTCACGGTAATAACAACGCACCTGAACATGCTCAAGGCCAGGGCCCAAGTGGATCCCGAGTACCTGAACGCGTCGGTGGAGTTCGACGAGAAGACCTTAAGCCCCCTCTATAACCTCCACTACGGGGCCCCCGGGCCTTCCCTGGGGCTGTCTATCGCCGAGAGTCTCGGGATACCGGAAGAGATAATCGCAAGGGCCCGTGGAAACATCAGGGAGAAGGAGAGCGCCTTCATAGAGTCCGTGAGGATGATAGAGGAGGAGAGGGAAGAGGTAAGAAGGCTCAGAGAGAGGCTTTCAACCCTTGCATCCGAGAGGGACAAGGCGCTCTCAAGACTCAGGGAGAAGAGGGAAGAGATAATCGGGAAGGCGAAGGCCGGGGTCGAAGCCGTCGTTAAAAAGGCGAAGGAAGAAATACGAAAGACCGTGGAAAAGCTCAGGGAAGAGGGGCTCAAGAAGGCCTCTTCCGCCAGCGCCGCCGCCGAGGTAGAGGCTATAGGGGCAAGGGCCTTCGCCGGCCCTGAAAAGCGTGCCTTAAGATACACACCCGAAGAGGGAGACAAGGTTGCCATCGCGGGGTCCAGTACCAGGGGCGTGGTCCTCAAGGTCGACAAAGAGGAGAAGAAGGCCGAGCTCAGGGTCGGCGCCATAAAGGTGTGGGTGGCGTGGGAGAAGCTTTTAAAGCGCGCCGCGGAGACCCCGAAGGCCGCTAAAGCCACGGGGTCGGCTGCCGACATGGAGGTATCCGCAAGCGTCAATATAATAGGGATGAGGGTCGAAGAGGCCATGCGCGCCGTGACCCGGTTCCTCGATAACGCGCACGCTGGCGGCCTTAATACCGTCGAGATAATCCACGGCGTGGGGACCGGGAGGCTCGCCAAAGCCGTTGAGGAGCACCTTAAAAAGACCCCGGCCGTCAAGAGGTTCTACCACACGGACCCCGCCAGGGGCGGGGCCGGGGTGACGGTCGTGGAGATGGAGTAGGCTTAAAAGACCCCGGCGGCATTTGTTTTTTCACTTCAAATCAGATAACCTTATACCAAGATGATACCAAAGGAAAAAATAGAAGAGGTCAAGGAGCGCTCAAGCATAGTCGGGGTGATCTCCGAGTACATGCCCCTTACGAAGAGGGGGATCAACCATGTGGGCCTGTGCCCGTTCCACTCGGAGAAGACCCCGTCGTTCACCGTCAACGAGGCGAAGAAGATATTCTACTGCTTCGGGTGCAACACGACCGGAAACGCGATAACATTCGTGATGAAGAAGGAGGGGTTGCCGTTCCCGGAGGCCCTGCGCTCGATAGCGAGAAAATACGGGATCCCGGTGCCTGAGGAGAGAAGCGCGGCGGCGGACTCAAGGGAGCCTCTTTATCAGGCCCTGAAACTCGCCGTCGAGTACTTCTCAAGAGAGATCAAGGCCCCGGAGGGCAGACCAGGAAAAGAGTACCTTGTCAAAAGGGGCTTTGACGGCGAGATAGCCTCAAGGTTCCACATCGGGTACGCCCCTGAGAGCTGGGACGGCCTCGCGCTTTTTTTAAGGAAGAGGGGAGTGGCGATGGAGGCAGCCGAGAAGGCCGGCCTCGTCATCAGGAAAAAGGACTCTTCGGGCTACTACGACAGGTTCAGGGGAAGGCTCATATTCCCCATAACCGACTCCAGGGGCAGGGTAACGGGGTTCGGCGGGAGGGCGCTTGACGACTCGGCGCTGCCGAAGTACCTGAACTCCCCGGAGTCCCCGGTATTCAAGAAGGGCGAGACGCTTTACGGGTTTTACCAGGCCAGGCAGTCGATTTCCAGGGAGAACTCCGCTATAGTCGTAGAGGGGTACTTCGACCTTCTGGCCCTCCACAGGTACGGTTTTACCAACAGCGTGGCTACCATGGGCACGGCTCTTACGCCCGAGCAGATAAGGACCATCAAGGGGCACACCTCTTCGGTATACGCGCTCTTCGACTCCGACCAGGCCGGGAAGAACGCCGCCATAAGGAGCCTCGGCCTCTTTCTCGATGAAGAGGTGACATGCAGGGCGATACTCCTTTCCGAGGGCAAGGACCCGGATGAGTTCCTGGCGTCTCTGGGCCCCGGGGCGATGCGCGAGGCGATAGCCAGGGCCCAGCCGCTGATGGAGTTTTTCCTGAAGGAGCTTAAACTGAAGTTCGACCTTACGACCCCGGAGGGCAAACGGCGGTATCTGGACGGGGCGATGCAGTATCTTTCAAAAGTCAGGAATGTCGCCGAGAAGGGGCATTACGCCGGGGTGGCCGCCTCGGCCCTGGGTCTGCCGCCCGAGGTCGTCTTCTCGGAGCTCAAGATGCCGGTGGGGGAGAGGAGGGCGGGCGCGGGAGAGCGGCCCTCCAGGGCCAGGGAGGCCGGGGCGAATCTGGCCGAGTTCACCATCCTGAAAGTAATATTAAAGTTTCCCGCGCTTCTTGACGAAAAAGTTGAGGAAGCCATAGAGGCTTTTAAGGACCCGGACCTTAAGCGGATAGGCGTTGCAGCGGCAGGGACCCTCAAAGGCGGCAAAGCGCTCGACGCCGGGGCCCTCATAGAGGGCCTCGGGGACGAGAGGCTTTCCGGGGTCGCGGCGGGGATCATCTTCAAAGAGGACGACGGCTTCATAGAGGCCCCCGAGAGGATGCTCGAAGACAGTCTGAAAAGGGTCCTTAACAAGGGCAAGCTCAAGGAATCGACGAGAGAGATGATACAAATGCTCGAGGACATGGGGATATCCGATGTCGCTTCCGATATCAAAAAAAGGACTGCGAAAACTTCTTCGGAGAAATGACGGCATGGGGCACGCGGCGTACAAGGGCGGAGTCATGGACTTGTTCCAGGACTCTTTTGAAGAACGGATGGAAGACGTGAAAGACATGTCAAGAGAGAACGAACCGGAACTCGACCTTGAGGTCGACATCGACGAGTCTCGTCTGGAGGAAGTCCAGGACGCTTCCCTCCGGGCTGACTCCGAGCCTCCTTCCGCAGCCGTCTCCGACCCGGTAAAGGCGTATCTCAAGGAGATGGGCTCGGTCTTCCTTCTGACCAAGGAAGGGGAGGTGGAGCTCGCCAAGAAGATAGAGGAAGGCAAGCTCTCGATAACGCGGGAGTTTTTGAAGTCCCCGGTCATACTCGATGAGCTCGAGAGGCTCAAGGAGCGCCTGAGCGAGAGGCGGGGGACCGAAGAGGTCCCGGAGTTCGACGACGAAGAGCGTTTTATAAGCGAGGACGAGCAGGACCTGCGAGATGTGCTCGAGAGGATAGAGGGGGTCAAGGCCCGCGCCTCGAAGTTCTTCAAGTCCGGGGCCGGCCTTGACGCCGAGCTTGTGGACCTCCTTGTGGAGCTTGAGAAGAGGTCCGACATATACGAGAAGGTCATTGAAAGGTTGAGGGCCAGCGAGCAGGAGTGGAGGCGTCTTAGAAGGAGGAAGGCCTCCATAGAGAAGAGCGCGGGGCTTACGGAAAAAGAGATATTAAAGGCTGGTAAAGACGTAAAGGACGGGGGGGCCGTCCCGCTCAAGGTGAAAAAAGAGGCCCTGGAGGACTACGCCGGGGAGATAAAGCTTATAAACAGGGAGATAAGCCTCTTTAGCTCCAGGCTCGGACTCGGCTTCGAGGACCTCTCTTCGGTCGTCTCCTCCATAGGGAGGATCGACAGCCGGATAGAGGAGGCCAAGGAGAAGCTCATAAAGGCCAACCTGAGGCTCGTCGTAAGCATCGCCAGAAGGTATCTGAACAGGGGTCTGCAGTTCCTGGACCTCATCCAGGAAGGCAACATCGGCCTCATGAGGGCCGTTGAGAAGTTCGAGTACAGGAGGGGCTACAAGTTCTCCACCTACGCCACATGGTGGATCCGTCAGGCCATATCAAGGTCGATCGCCGACCAGGCCCGCACCATAAGGATCCCGGTGCACATGATCGAGACCATCAACAAGCTCCTCCGCACGACCCACTACATCGTGCAGGAGACGGGAAAAGAGCCTGCGCCCGAGGAACTCGCCGAGAAGCTCAATCTTCCCCTTGAGAAGATCAGGAAGATAATGAAGATAGCCAAGGAGCCTATCTCGCTCGACACCCCGGTGGGCGAGGACGGCGACAGCATGCTCGGCGATTTCATCGAGGACAAGGAAGCGGCGGTCCCGCACGACGAGATGATGACGAACAACCTGACGGGCCATATGAACGAGGTCCTCTCAACGCTGTCGCCGAGAGAGGAGAAGGTATTGAGGATGAGGTTCGGGATAGGCGAGACCAAGGACCACACGCTTGAAGAGGTCGGCGCGTACTTCAATGTGACGCGCGAGCGTATTCGCCAGATCGAGGCGAAGGCGTTAAGGAAACTGCGCCATCCGAAGCGCTGCAATAAGCTTAAGACCTTCTCGGAGAAGTGACGCCGTCGTCAGGGTTCCGGCTTTTCGGCCCAAAAAACAGCTTTTTCGGAGATTGGATTAAAAATTTTTTAATATTTTTTTAATTTTTTTATGCCAAAAAACTTTGATATTTCCGCTACTTCCTGTTAAGCGAATGTTTCATAAAGGGTTTGGATGGGGGGAAACACTATAGTTCTACTTGACAATAAAGGCTGTTAAAGTATAATGATGCTGACAGATTTGGGACTGTAAGGCTCAAGAGGGGTCTTATAAAGTCTGAGGCGATGGGTGCCATTATGCAGCCGCTACGATTAGGCTGTGTCATGGCACTTTTTTTATTTATTTGATTTGACCTGAAAAAAATTGAGCCGCAAAAGGGTGTTTATGAAAAAAATACTGTTCAGTCTGATGTCGCTGTTCGCAGGGCTGGCGGTAGCCGGGTCGGCCTCAGCGCTGACCGTATCCGACTACACGGCAGGTGTCGCCGCAGGCGGCATAGGCGGCACCAGGCACAATCTGGGGTCTTTCGGCCCTGTGATCCACACCGGCGAACAGGCCAGTCCGTTTTTGGCCGGAATGGGAACCACCGAGATCTGCGTATTCTGTCACACGCCTCACCATACCAACACGGCCCTCGGCCCGACTCCTCTGTGGAACAGGGTCAACGCCACAACGACATTCACGACTTACGGCCCGACGATCGGCGGCTCGAATGTCACCGCCGTTGGCTCGGTCTCTCTTGCCTGTCTAAGCTGCCATGACGGCGTAACTACTTTTGACAACCTGGTGAACGCGCCCGGCAAGGGCGGGGTGAACTCAGCCGGCAAGGACCAGGGCTGGTGGTTCCTTATGCCCGGCGGCGTAGGCAGCTTTACAAACCCCCTGGACCACTTTGATCCGAGCGCGGGCGGAGCTTGCGCATCCTGTCATGTCTCGCTCCCGGGCGGAATGGGTACGATAGCAAGGCTCACGATCGGCACCGATCTGAGTAACGACCACCCCGTCTCCGTGACATACACGACAGGCAGGGCGGGACTCAGGCAGACAAACACCGTAATAAGCGCCATCAACCTTACGGCGGGCCTCAATGCGTCGGCCCCCACGCTCTTCGGCGGCAACCTCGCGCAGAACCGCTGGGCCGTCAAGGGGTTCATATCCGACACGGCCACCATAGCGGACCTCCTGAGGGACAACAAGGTCGAGTGCTCCTCATGCCACGACCCGCACTTCAAGAACAGCTCATGGGATGAAGTCGAGAGCGTAGCGTATGAGAATTGGTGCGGGACCTCCGAGCTCTGTACCGACGGCCAGTTCTTAAGAAGGGTCGGCGGAAACACAGGCTCAGGCGTATGCAGGACCTGCCACGATAAATAAACGGGATCCAACCCTGTGACACATCCGATCAGGCGGCGGCCAAAAGGCTCGCCGCCTGATCTATTTTGAGCTCCGTCAGTTTCTTTGTCGGCGGAAAGACAACCGCGCTATCCGCCGGCTGAATGGGGGTATGGTGCTGCGCAATCCCGTAGCTTTAGCGTCGGGTCAAGGAGTGGCAAATATAAATGATTTTTCCTTACCATCAAAATTCCCTGTAGCTTGCTACAGGGTTTCCTTGTAAAATCCTCCCCCTCGATGGGGGAGGGAAGGGTGGGGGTGAAAAAATGTTTTCACCCTCCCCTCAGTCCCCTCCCATCAAGGGAGGGGAGGCTTAAGGAGATACCCATGAGTTTGCTCCGGGGTGGTTCATTCCAAGGGGAGGGTTCACTGGGGCCAAACGGTGTTTTTCATCATCAGGGAGAGTAGACCGGAGAAGGACCTGTCAGGGTCCCTATAGAGCGTAACGGTCGGGGGCGAAACCGAAGGGAAGGTGAGATTCATATACCCGTCACTTCCTTAATCTCTACGGAAGTATGGCCCCACTGCTGGAACCTGTTTGTCTTGACCTTGATGTCGCAGGGGGTGCAGTGGCCGAATACATGGCAGACCCTGAAGATGTCCTCGATGTCGAAGGCCGGGTCGATGAGGTTCCCCACAGGGGGCCTGCCCTCGTAAAGGTCCGAGTGGCACCGGTAGACGCTTCCGTCG
>JACRCJ010000085.1 GCA_016219075.1 Deltaproteobacteria bacterium
ATCAAGGTAACGAGGGCCACGCTCATACCGAGGCCCGAGACCGAGCTTGTGGTGGATGAGGCCCTTGAGGCCGCCGGGGCTATCGGAAGTAACGCGGTTATCGTAGATTTGTGCACAGGGAGCGGCTGCATCGCGGTATCCGTTGCCGCGGAGCTTACGCGTTGCCGGGTCTACGCCACCGACATCTCTCCGGCCGCACTGGAAGTAGCCAGAGAGAACGCCGTTCTTAACGGGGTGGCCGACAGGGTGGAGTTCTTCGAGGGAGACCTCTTCGCCCCGCTCCCCGGAAGGCTGAAGGGCGCGGTCGATATCATAATATCAAACCCGCCTTATGTGTCGCTCTCTGAGATGGAAGGGCTTGCCCCGGAGGTCAGGGACTTCGAGCCGGGGACGGCTTTATTCGGCGGGGTGGACGGACTGGATTTTCTGGAAAAGATTATAGAACAGGCGCCGGGGTACCTGAAAAAGGGCGGACGCCTTATAATGGAGATAGGCTATTCGCAGTCGGAAAAGGTCAAAGAGATGGCGGAGAAAGACGGCAGGTACGGCGCAATCGGCCTTAGAAAAGACTACTCCGGGATAGAGAGGATATTCTCGGCACGGCTGAAGCAGGGGGGCGGCGGTTGAACGGGACCCGAAAAGCGGCAGGCCGCCGGGCATCCATCGGCACATTACTGCTTAACAGCCATGCCACGGCTCCAGGACGCCGCGGAAAATCAAAAAGGTCATTCGGCGGCTCCCTTCATTATCTCAAGGAGCTTACACTTCTCCCAGAGGGTCTTTCTCGACACCCCGAGCAGCTTTGCCGCAAGCCCCTTGTTCCCCTTGGTCTCTTCCAGCACCCTTGTTATGTACTGCCTCTCAAAGTCCTTTATGGCCTTGGAGAGGTTCTCGTAGCTCTGGATGTTCTCTATCGCCTTGAGGCAATCGCTCAGATTGGTTATGTCCTCGGAGAGGTCCCACGGGTGTATCTCATCGTTCTTGCCCAATACCACGGCCCTCTCTATCGTGTTCTCAAGCTCCCTGACATTACCCGGAAACGGGTACTTGAGAAGTAGCTCCATAGCGTCCACTGAGAAGCCCCTGAGGTTCTTTTTGTGCAGGGAGGCGAAGTACTTGAGGAAGTGGTTGGCCAGCAGCATCACATCCCCCTTCCTGTCGCGTAGCGGCGGCAGGGTTATCGGGACGACATTCAAACGGTAGTACAGGTCCTCCCTGAAGGTCCCCTTCTGGACCTCTTTTTTAAGGTCCCTCTGCGTGGCGCAGACTATCCTTACGTCCGCGCTCAGGGTCTCGGTCCCGCCGAGCCTGTCGTACTCCCGCTCCTGAAGCACCCTTAAGAGCTTTACCTGTATCGCCGGAGAGAGCTCGCCTATCTCGTCCAGGAAGAGCGTGCCCCTGTTGGCAAGCTCGAACCTTCCTTTCTTCTGCTTTACGGCGCCGGTGAACGCGCCCTTCTCGTACCCGAAGAGCTCGGCCTCAAGGAGCGTTTCAGGAATGGCCGCGCAGCTTACCTTCACGAACGGCTCGTCTTTCCTGTGGCTGTTGAAGTGTATCGCGTTTGCGATAAGCTCTTTTCCGGTGCCGCTCTCGCCGAGGAGCAGTATGGTGGAATCGGTCTGCGCCACGGTTGAGACCTTGTCGAAGATCTCCTTCATCTTCTCGCTCTTGCCGATGACCCCGCTGAAGTTGTACCGGCCCTCGACCTGCTCCTTGAGCAACTGGTTCTCTTCCTCGAGGTCCTTTACCCTCAAAAGGCGCTTGATCATCAACAGGAGCTCGTCCATCGAGAAGGGCTTGGTGATGTAGTCGTAGGCCCCGTACTTCATCGCCTCCACGGCCGTGTCGACCGAGCCGTAGGCGGTGATGAGTATCACCATCGTATCGGGCGAAAGACGCTTGCAGGACTTGAGCACCTCGATGCCGTCGGTGTCGGGCAGGCGCAGGTCAGTTATAACGATATCGTAAGGGGCCTCCTTCATGAGGTTCAACCCCGCCTTTCCGGAGTCGGTCTCCTTTACGGAGCACCCGTCGTCCTTCAGCGCGTCGCTTATCGATATCCTCATCAGGGGTTCGTCGTCTATTATGAGAATCCTCGGCGTCCTCTGCACTAAAGCCTCCCGGGTCATGACGCTATAGGCAGGCTGACCTTGAAGACGGTCCCCTTGCCTATCATGCTTTCCACGTCTATCCTGCCTTTATGGCGCTCTATTATACCACGGCTTACCGAAAGTCCCAAACCGGTGCCCTTGCCGACCCCCTTGGTGGTGAAGAACGGGTCGAATATCCTGGGTATGTTCTCGGAGGCTATGCCGCACCCGTTGTCCGAGACGAGGATGCAGAACCAGTCCCCCTCGAACCGCGTGGATATCTCTATGAGCCCGTCGCCTTCGAGCGACTGCAGCGCGTTCAGTATCAGGTTCACGAGTATCTGCTCTATCTGGTGCTTGTCGACGAGTATGGGCGGCAATCCCGTGCCGAGGTTTTTAACGAGCCTGATGTCCCTGCCCTTTATCGAGTGTATGAAGAGCGGCACTATCCCCTCTATCATGGCGTTTATGTCCGTGAGGCTCAAGGCAGGGGCGTGCTGCTGCGAGAAGTCCAGCAGCTGTCTGACGATGTTCTGGACCCTCTTCATGCCCTCTTCCATGAAGTCCAGGTACTCGGCCTTCCTCTCATCCGTAAGCTTCTTGTTCTTGAAGTTGTAGAGGCAGTTCAATATCCCCCCGAGCGGGTTATTGACCTCGTGGGCGATCCCGGCGGCGAGCTGGCCTATGGCCGCGAGCTTCTCGCTCGAGATGATGGAGGCCTCTATCTCTTTTTTCTTGGTTATGTCCTCGGCCATCCACACCACGTTTTCCACCCTTCTCCTCTCGGAGAATATCGGGAAGACGCTGGTCCTTACGACAAGCTCCTTGGCCCTCCTCTCCCTGGGGGATATCTTCTGCTCCATGTGCCTGGACTCGCCGGTCTCAAAGACCTCCCTGATGACCTCGCGCAGGCCCTCCTTGAGCTCGTCGTTCGGGAGGTGCTCGATGAAGTTCATGTTCTGGCACTCGTCCTCGGAGCCGCACTTGCAGATGGGGCACGCGAGTGAAGCGTGCCTGTTCCACGCCACTATGCCCATGTTCCGCTCGATGACATAGAGGCAGTACGGGAGGCTGTTTATGATCGACTCTATGAGGTTTTTCTGCTGCCTCAATTTGTCCTGGCTGACCTTTATCCTGTCCTCGTTTTCGCGGAGGTTGGAGACCATTATGTCGAAGGTCCTTGCCAGGTCCGCGATCTCGTCGTTGCCGTCCTTGTTGGTGGCGTAGATGTTGAGGTTGCCGGCGGAGACGAGCTGCGCCTTCTTGGTAAGGCTTTTTATGGGGCGGGTGATCATGTAGGTGATGAAAGAGGCTACGACGCTGGCGAGAAAGAGCCCGATGACGGCTATGGTGAAGACAGCCTTTATGTTCTGGTACTGGAGCTCTACGAACTTCTCCCTGGGCACGCCGACGAAGAGCGAGCCTATGATCTTGCCGTCGTAGTTTATGATAGGGTCGAAGGCGGTTATGTAGGACCTGTCGCCGATGGATGTCTCGCCCCTGAAGCCCTTGTTATTATGTATCTCTTCAAGGACGTCCTTCGGTATGCGCTGGCCGATGGTCCTGAGTCCCGCTTTGTTGATTACGTTCGTGGTTATCTGGGTCTCTCCCATCGCTATGGTGACAAGCGAGCCAGGGATCCTTTCGGCAAGGGTGTCCGGGATAAACGGGTCGTTGTTGAGGAGGTCCCCGGTTATGATGGCGCCGATGACGGAGTTCCTGTCGTCCAGGACCGGGGTGACGACGAGAAGCATTATCCCCTCCCCGAGACCGTCCTCGTCCGGTCCGGCTCCATTGGCGTCAGGCGCTACGCGCGCTTTGCCGGCAAGCGCCTCCTGGACGAGTATGTCGCGCGAGACCGCTTCGCTGGAGATATACGAGGTCTTATATTTTATGGATTTTTCGACAAGGCCGTTGAACGAGAGGTGGACCCCGGCCTTTTCGGCGTTGTTGGAGGCGATGGTCCTGGCGCGTTCGTCCACGACGGACCAGAGGTCCACATAGGGCCTGAACTTCTTCCACGCCGCCATCTGTTTTTTGAGGAACGCCTGGTCTTTGTTTATGATGGCGTCCTGTATGTAGGACTCGGTCGAGGCCTGCAGCATGCCGTACTGCATCTGGTGGGCCCTGGCGTAGTATTGCATCCAGGCGGCCTTGAGGTTGTGGTTTATCGTCTCCTGGGCGTCGTCTTTTTTACTGCTGCTGATTATGGTGGTGGTAAGGAAGGCCAGAAGGGTCGTGGGCACCAGCGTAACGAGCAGGAACGAAAGTATGAATTTGCTGCCGATGTTCATCTTGACATAGCGCCTTTGGTCTACGGCTTCTCCGCCTTCAAGGGACCGGCGGGTCGCGGCAATACAGCTCTGCTTCCGGGAAGTCCCCGGACTCAATCCCCGGCAGGGTCAATTAACTATGCGAAAAGATTATATTTTAAGATATTATAATTACCCCGAAAAGTCAAGAAGAGCAAAAAAAGAGACCCCGGCCGTTTTGGCCGGGGTCTTGGGAAGGAAGGGAGGCCTTGGCCTCCCTCTTTAGGTGCGGATTTTAGGGGGATGTAAAAACTGAAAGGGGAGCTATTTATGAACCGCCCGCTTAAGGCGGCCACTGCAAAAGACTAATCGCGCGTTACCTCTGAAAAACCGTCATTCCTGCCTGGCATTCTTCACCTCCTGAATGGTTTAAGAAAACCCTGTCGAAAAGAGCCGGTCCAAGTGTTATGGCATTATTATACGGGGTCAAGATTAAAGGATGATTAGAAGACGGTTATTTTCGCCCCACAGGGCCTTACCGAAACGGACAGGTCTTGCGTATTTAAAATTCTCCGCCATAAATGACGGAGAACTTTGATGGTAAGGAAAAATCATTTATATTTGCCACTCCTTGACCAGCCGCTACAGCTACGGGATTGCGGAGCGGCACACCCATTCAATTAAAAGCCAATAAAATCAAGGAGATACACTTTACGCCCACGCTACCTTTTTCCGGTATTTTTATATGACCTTCATCAGTATGAGGGCTATTATGGCAAAGACCATGAAAGCGGAGGCAAGTCCGAAGGTAGCTACAAGCTCAAAGTTCTTTATTCTGCCATGGTGCATAAGGTACCTCCTTTTTTTCATACGGACTGAAGACAGGGAGTATGTTTTTTAATGACGGCATTATCGCAGAGGGCTTATTAAAGGAAGATTAAAATCGGGAAAGGCATGTGATTTTTTGAGATGGGTGAAAAAAAACAGTACAGCCGCGGCCTCTCAGCTCTTCCCCACCGGTATGCGTATCTCGGTTATGGAGCGGATCCTTTTCTTAAGCGGGCCTGCTTTGGAGCGGCGCCCGAGATCAAGGTCGGTGACGGTGACCTTGTTGAGTAATTTGAAGGCCGGGCCGTCCCTGTAGCCGAATATCTGGTGTATGGCGTAGGGCTTTCCGTTCCTTACGCCGAGGTAGAGCATTATGTGTCTGTCGAGACCCAAAAGCGTTATGCCGGGGCGCGCGCCCTTTAAAGACTCGGCTAACTCATCGGAAGACGACGACTCATCCCTGTACAGAAGCACATCCCCCGACACTCCCTGTTGACTGGAGTTCCTCGGCAGCATTATCCCCATGGTCGAAAAGAGGTCTTTGATGAACTCCGAGCAGTCCCTCCTGCCCTCTTTCCCTCCCCAGCCGTACTCTTCTCCGAGCATCTTGAAGGCCTGGGTTATGACATTTTTACCGGTATACGGGAGGAACCCGACGCTTACATCGGCCCCCCTCTTTACATAGCCTTCGGTCCAGAGAAGCGCCCCTCCTGCGTCCCGCTTCGGGAACCTTACCGTGTAGGGGCCTTTGCCGTCGGCGCCGGTATAGTTCAAGACCGCGCCCATCGGCACGGGTGAGACGGTTCTTCTGAAACCCTTGTCCCCGTATACGCTGATGGAGCTTCCGGTGACGACCAGGGTATCGCCTCCGCGCTCAAGGACAGTCTCTTTATCGCCGAAGGCGAGTTTGTCCATCCTTACCCAGCCGCGGACACTCCCGGTCTGGACAAACCCCCACCGGCCGTCCCTGCTCGCATGGAGAAGAGCCACGGCCTCGGGCGGATAGATGCTTGAGTACTGCATGGTGTCGAACTCGAGTTTTCCCGGCCTCTTGTAGATGGCCGATCCGGTCGGGAACGCCCTGACGTCGGCCCTTTGCGCGACCACCCCGTAGGCTATCGCGTTTTCAGCGGCCACCCCGTCGAGGTTCATGTTATGGACAAGCCCCTCAAGGAACCCTTTTCCTACTGTTTTGCCTCCTGAGAAGAACCTCTTGCCGTAGGCCCGCTCATACGGGACCCCGTCAGAAAGGAGCCAGTCGAAGAGCAGCCAGTCCGGGACAAAGGCGGGCATCGAGTCCAGCCCGGCCATCTGGTCGTTCTTGTCTACGGTCATCCTGTTGAACTCTTTTATCCCGTCGGCGCCGAGCACCACCTCTTCCGGGGCTTCAAGGTTCTTTATCCAGTAAGAGGGGTTCTCAACCGCCGCGCTGGCGTAACAGTACCCGGAAAACGGAAGGAGAAGAAGAGAAAGGATGAGGAGTCTTTTTATGAACGGTATCATATTTTTATCGAAGCCCTCTGGCGGACTGAGGAAAAAACCGCCGATAGGAAAAACCATACCTGATATTACTATCGTCCCCTTGAAGGCGCAACTTAAATCTCCCGTCCGCCCTTGAAAACGCCCTCTTTAATGCCTTGACTCGGATACTCGGTTCTGAGATTATTCTCCGCTGATGATAAACGCGGAAAAACGGCCGCAGGCGCACTCCCCGGCGGCCTTTTTTATCACTTTACGGGACCTTTGTGGAAAACGATAGGACTATAGTCACCGGATACATTCTGGCCGCAGTATCCGCGATAGCGTATTCGGCCAAGGGCATATTCGCCAAGCTTATCTACGGCTACGGGGTGGACCCGGTCACTTTGCTGGCCCTGAGGTTCGCCCTTGCGCTCCCGTTCTTCTGGCTGACCTTTTTCTTCTACCCCTCGGGAAAGATAAGGCCCAGGGACGGGGTCTACCTCGCGTTAAGCGGGCTTCTTGGGCTTTACATCGCGGCCATCGCGGACTTTTACGGGATCCTCTACATAGACGCCTCCCTTGAGAGGATAATACTCTACACATACCCGGCGATAGTCGTCGTATGGGCGGCTCTTTTCTTCAAGGAAAGGCTCGGCAGAAGGAAAGCGGTTGCGATGGCGCTCACCTACCTCGGGCTCGCGCTCGCCGTAAAGCTCTTCGGCGGGGGGTTGAAGGCGCACTACCTTGGGGTCGCGCTTGTGCTCTTCTCGGCCGTCATATACTCTTTAAGCTACATAATCACGGAGGTTTTGGGCAGGAGCGTCTCCGGCGTGAAGATCTCAGCGTACACGACGACCGCAGCCTGTTTCGCCTTTCTGGGGACATGGCACGGGAAATCGGTCCCGCATGAGCCTCAGGTCTGGTGGCTTCTGCTGGTCCTTGCCGTATTCTCGACCTATGTACCGGTGCTGGCGCTGGTATTGAGCATCAAGAGGATAGGGGCGAGCAGGGCGGCAACGGTAAGCTTCATCGGGCCGGTATCTACGGCGGTGCTCGCCAATATAGTCCTCGGCGAGACGATGGATTTAAGTCAGGTTGCGGGGATGTGCCTGGTGATAACCGGGGTGCTGGTGATATCTGCGGAGAAAAGGGCAAAGGCGGGTTGATCCGCGGTCAGTCTACCGCGTGCTTTTCGTATCCGGACTTGAGGATAAACGCAGCGAGGGTCTTGTCTATCCCCCCGATATGATTTATAAGCCAGTCAACGACCTCTCTTTGCGTCCTGATGGCCAGGGCGGCAGATGAGCCTTTCCGGCACTCCTCGCGCAGCTTCGTGACCCGTTCTATAAAACCTGTGTGCTCGGCGAGGTGGGCTATCATGCCGGGATAGTTGAACTTGCTCATGGCCTGCTCCTCGGCCTCGAAATGATAGACGAAGTAGTCGTCGAGGAAATCGAAGACCTTCACAAGTTCTTCCTTTCCGTACCCGAGCGTCATCGCCTCAAGAAGGCTGTTTATCCTTTTGAACAGCTCCTTATGATGCTTGTCCTGCCACTCAAGCCCGGTGGAAAGGCTATTGCTCCACTCTATCGACATACCGTACACTGCCTCTCAAAGATTTATCGCTTTATACTATACGAAAGACGGACGGAAAAAACATGTTTACAATAGACCGCTCCCGACAGGATGCTGAAAAAGTCCTTCAAAGGCTTTTTCAGCCGGCCCGTCCATGGATTTTCAGGCTGATCGCGTTGTTCCTCAAGCCGCTAAAAACAAAAAAATTCCCTTGATCACTGTCCGTTCTTTCACCGGAGAATGCGTCGAGCCGGGAAGCTTGCGGGCTTTGCCTTAAACACGGTTTCTGGGCAGTTTAGCGTCTTGCCCGGGACCTTCTTCGGCAACCCTCACTGCAGTGAGCTGTCCTTCTGAGCATGAAGCGTTTCATGGGTCTTCCTCCTTTCCATCAGGATGCTGTAAACAAACCTTCAGGCTGTTTTTTTCTAAACTGAGTTCCCGGCCTCTATCTAATGGTCCGTCCGGTCTTCTTCTCCGTCTCCGGTCACCGGGCATCCGGCTGGCGCGGCCATATACCGCCCAGCTTCTTACGCTGTTCGGGAGTAAGCGTCTTTTTAAACTCTTCGAGGCTTTTGATCCTGAAAAACCTCAGGTCCGCCTTCTTTGACTCTATCTCCTTAATCTTGGCTTTTACCTGGCCGAGGTTCACGGCTTCCGCCGCGAGAAGTTCTTTTAATTCCACCTCGGCTACCCCAATATCAGCCCCCGACCTGATGGAACCCTTTATATAGTCGCTTTTCAGGATCCGGGCCTTTTTCCGCTGGTCTTCCGTGAGGTCAAGCCCCGAGAGAGCCATCAAATACATTTTACCATATTTTTCGATTTCCAGCATCCCATGCATGCCGGTTTTTCCGTGGCCCCCCGTCATCCCGTGCATACACCAGCCATCCATAGGACCGGGGGGTGCGTGCATACCGGCTGAACACCCCGCGCACATCATCCCTCCGGTGTAGACTGTAGACGCCTCCGTTGGCATATCGCCGAGCACTAAGCTTATCCTCTCTGCCTGACCGCTCCTGTTGAGTTCAAGGACAACGGAGGCCCCCGGTCTGGCGGCCTGGATTAGAGTGACGAGTTCCCCTGAGCTCAACACCTCTGTGCCGTTGACGGCGATTATCACATCCCCCGGCACGACCCCGGCCGCTTCAGCCGGGCTTCCGGCACTCACCCCGGAGACAAGGACGCCGGAAGAGGTCTTAAGGTCCATCGTCTCCACGATATCCGGGTTTATGTCCTGAATAATGACCCCGATCCACGGGCGCCCCGCCGGAGAACTTACCGGAGAGGACAGCGGGGAGACTAAAACGGTTTGAGCCGGAACCGGCGATTGAAAAACGACAAGCATGGAAAACAACAGCACGGCAAGCCCTGTTAAATGTCTCTTCATATCGACCTCCATACCTGTTTTTAGTGGGGTTTCAAAGGTTTACAATGAATGGGCGTGCCACTCCGCAATCCCGCCGCTTTAGTGGCGGGTCAAGGAGTGGCAAATATAAATGATTTTTCCGTACCATCAAAATTCTCCGCCATTTATGGCGGAGAATTTTAATCACTGCGGGGTCGTACGCTCTGTGCCAACGGAGCGTACGAAAAGACGGACGGGTTCACACCGGCCGGGCAGCGGTTGAAAAAGCCCGTTGACGGACCTTTCGGCATAATATCAAACGGGAAGGAACCTGCTGTCGATCCATCTCCTGATGACCTTCCACGGTTTTGAGCGGATCTTTCCGTAGACCCAGTTGTAAAAGGAGTCCGAGTCCTCTTCACCCCGTATCACATTGTAGAACCTTTGCATTATGTCGGGGTCTTTTTCGAGTATGCTGTACCAGAGGCGCGGGTGGTTGTATACAAGGTCGCTCAGCCTCCCGGCGGCTTTGAACTCCGGGTATATCTCCTTTTCGAGCCACGCCTGATAAGGGGCCAGGTCTACCTTCGTGCTGCCCATCATGGTATCTATTATAGCTTCAGCCGCGGCCTTCGCGGTCCTTATGGCGTAAAAAATACCCTCTCCGAGGAACGGGTCGACAAGATGTCCGGTGTCCCCGATGAGCAGCACCCTGCCTTTTACCGAAGGAGCGGCCCCGTCGTAGTATATGGGCACGGTCCAGCCTATCCGCTCATCGAGGTTCAAGCCCTTCAGGGCCGCGTGGGTCCCGGCAAACGAGTTGAAGTACTCCTTTATCCTGCCGCCGACCTTTATGGCGTCTCCGGCTATGCCGACCGAGAGGAACTCCTTTTTCGGGAATATCCAGGCGTACCCGTAGGGGATCCCTCCGAAGTCTATGAAGAGCTTCCTGCCGTAGTCGGTCTTTACCCTGTCGTAGGGGACCTCCGCCGTGATGGAAACGGCGGCCTCCTTCGGGTTCAGCCCGAAAAGCTCCCTTCCGATAACGCCGGAAGCCCCGTCCGCCCCAACGAGAACCCGGCCGGTAAAGCTCCTTCCGTCAGCCGTGGTCACGGAAACCGAGCTCCCGTTGTCGGCGGCCCCAGTGACCCTTACGCCCTCGACGACCTCGGCCCCGGCCTCTTTGGCCTTTGCCAGGAGGAGGGTGTCGAAGGTGTTCCGCATGACATTGTGGCCGACCGCGCGCCCGGAGACGATGTCCATCGCGCGCTCGGACTTGTAGGTGAATGTGGCGCCGTAGACGGTCTGTTCTATAGCGTCAGCGATGCTGAAGTCCAGTATGCGCTCGATCTTCGTGGATATGCACCCGCCGCAGGACTTGTACCTGGGGAACCGTGCCTTATCTATGCCGAGCACCTTCAGGCCCGCCTTGGCGAGCGTATAGGCTGCGGTGGAGCCGGCGGGCCCGAGCCCGACAACTATCGCGTCATACATCGCCCTACTCGGCCTCCTTTTCGACGCTGTACTCCATGTCGCCGCACCAGAAACCGGTGTTCCTCAAGGACTCGCTCTCCCAGCGCAGTATTTTCAGGTGGTTCTTCTCCATCTCAAGTATCTTCGTCAGGACGACCTTCTCTGTGGGAGTGACGGCCTTTTTAAGGAGGTTCAGGTAGAACTCTACGGCGTTCTCCTCGACCTCTATGCCGATATTGACGGCGTTGATGTCGGTCTGGTTGGTCTTGAGTCTCTCGACGAGCTCGTTTTCGCCCTGGAATATTGGAGCGCCCTTGGCGAGTATCTTGCCTCCTCCGCTGCTTAAGGCCGTGTCGTAATCGATCCAGCCCCTGCCGCTCTTCACCGACTCGGCTATCTGGCCGATCACCATTATATGGGTCAGCTCCTCTTTGGCCAGATGCGTGAATACGTTACGCCCCTTCGGGTCTGAGGCGAGAGCGGCGGCCATCGTATAGAAGTGGTATCCCGCTATTTCGGTATTATGGGCAATGGTCAATTCCTCGGCGGCATTCATTTTCTCCGACATGGTACCTCCTGATAGTTTTTTTATTACCGGGCCGAACGCCACGGACCTCTCCCCCGGGGATCACCTGCCGTGCTTGTCTATATCGTGCTTGTGCTCCAGGGCTTCGCCCCTTATCCTGTCCTCGCACGCGTGGCATATGGCCGTGTCAGAAGGCTTGCCGCATACCGAGCAGACATGTTTCTTCTCTTTTTCCGCTTTTTTATCCTTTTTCTCTTCCATAATACCCCCTGTTCCATTTAATCATGGGATCATTTTTGTACGACATACTCAAGCGTCCTGTACAAATAACACAAAAACGGACCAAATAAAAACGGAAAAATCATTTTTATTTGCCACTCCTTGACCCTTGCTACAGCTACGGGATTGCGCAGCACCACACCCATTCGGATGAGTTCCCGTATTCACCGCGTCTTAATGAATGCGGAAAAACCCCCGCCCCCTTAAGTCCCTGGGCCTTCCCCATACCTTAAATTATACTGGATTTATCCGTTTGAAGGAAAGAAAATCACCGCCCCCCGGACCCTGGATCAGAAGAGGTAGTTCGAGAGGTCCTTGAAAGAAAACCCCTTCAATGACGGCCTGTCAACGGACTTGTGCTGGACGAGCACCTTGAAGGTGTCGCCCATGCCCCCGGGGGCTATGAGCCTTGAGAGCTCACGGTTGAACTTTATCTTTTCGTACTCGTCAAG
>JACRCJ010000087.1 GCA_016219075.1 Deltaproteobacteria bacterium
CCTCAACAGGAAGAACCTCTGCTACGGGGCGCCGAAAGAGGTCCTCAGCACCGAGCAGCTTCAGAGCCTGTACGGAGGAGAGAAGGCGTTTTTCCAGCACAAGCACCATTTATGAACCTCCGTGGTTGAAACCCGGGGTTTTCAGAATGTTAAAAATGAACTACCCTTATAAAAAATGCAAGAAATAATAATGCCACTGCTCGTGGCCGTCTTCGTAGCCGCAAGCGCAAGCCTCCTTGGGTCCTTCGCGATCCTTAAAAGGATGGCCCTTGTCGGGGACGCGCTATCCCATGTCGCGCTTCCGGGCATGGCATTGGCCATCCTCTTCAAGTTCAACCCGTTTCTGGGGGCCGTCGCCTTTTTAGGGGTGACCGTTGCCGGGATATGGGTGATAGAGTACAACAGTTCCCTCTCGCTTGAGACCATCGTGGGGGTGTTTTTCACCGCAAGCCTTGCCATCGGGGCGCTTATCATGCCGGAGCACGACCTCATCGAGGCGCTCTTCGGCAACATCACAAGCCTTTCACCAACGGAGTCGCTCGTCTCCATCATCCTTTCCGTCATACTCATAGTGCTTTTGATGTTCATCTACAAAAAACTTGCCCTGAACATGGTCTCACAGGAGATGGCGCAGTCGATCGGGATAAACAACAAACGGCTTGAGCTCGTCTTTCTCCTGAGCTTCGCCCTTGCCGTGGCCCTCGGGATCCGCTTCGTCGGGGCTCTGTTGATGGGTTCTCTGGTCATCATCCCGGCGGCCTCGGCGAAAAACATCGCCAGAAGCCTCAGGTCCTTCATGTACGGAAGCGTCATATTCGGCGTTACGGCCGCGGCCTCGGGTATCTACATCTCGCACATCTACAACTTCACTCCGGGGCCTATCTTTATCCTCATAAGCGCCTCCATATTTTTAGCCACGCTGTTAATGCGCCAGCTCAAAAAATCCTTATAACCAATCCCTGTTCCAGCCCCGTGGACCGCACCAGCGCCCGGCGGAGGCTCCCTCGCCAAAAAAACCGGACCGGAAAGGCAAAAAAGCAAATAAGCCCTTGTATGTGGAAGAAAAAACTCTTAGAATGGGGTATTTCAGAGGGGGCCTGACAAAATGCTCACAGCCGTAATACACCGTCCGTCGCGAATACTGTCCAACCACCTGTGGGTCTTCTCCAACGAGCTTGCCGGAAGCCCCAGGGCCTATGAGCCGGGTGCCATAGTGGAGCTTCGCGACAGGAAAAATAACTTCCTCGGCATAGGCTACATAAACCCTCACTCACTGATAGCCGTAAGGGTCTTAACGCGCGAAAAAGAAGATATAGACGAGGCGTTCTTCAGAAAAAGGATAACTGCGGCCGTTCGGTACCGCAAGAGGTTCATAAAAGGCACCAACGCCTTCAGGGCCGTATACAGCGAGAGCGATCTCCTTCCGGGCCTCATTGTAGACAAGTACGATGACTGCCTTTCGGTACAGATACTGACGCTCGGCATGGAGCGGTGGACCGATACGGTGGTAAAGGTCCTGGACGAGGTATTCAGCCCGCGGGTCATAGTGTTGAGGAATGACAGCTCTTCGCGCACGCTCGAAGGGCTCCAGATGGAAAAGAAGATCGTCAAGGGCACGCTCGACACCCTGCCGGTCGTAACGGACGGCACGGTTAAGTTCGAGATAGACCCGATGACCGGGCAGAAGACAGGGTTTTTCCTCGACCAGGCGGAAAACAGGGAGGCCTTCAGCCATCTGGTCTCGGACGGCGCCGGGTTGGACCTCTTCTGCTACGCCGGGGCGTGGTCCGTCAAGGCCGCTGAAAAAGGCGCGGTCGTCGTTGGCGTTGACTCATCCGAGTCCGCCGTGGAGCGGGCCGGAAGGAACGCGGAGCTGAATGGACTTTCAAACAGGTGCGCCTTCATAAAGGCCGATGTCTTTGATTTCGTAAAGGACGAGATATACAGGGGGAGCCGTTACGACTTCGTGGTCCTCGACCCTCCGGCCTTCGTCAAATCAAAGACCAGGATCAGCGAGGCCCTCAGGGCGTACAGGGACCTGAACGCCTCCTCCATGAA
>JACRCJ010000090.1 GCA_016219075.1 Deltaproteobacteria bacterium
CCCGGGCCCCCTCTCTCAGGCGGTCCTGTCAAAGGGGTTCTTTTTAAGGTCCGTATCTTTTTTAAGCTCCGTCAGCCGCTCCCTGATCTCCTGCATCTTAAGCTCCCGTCTTACGGCCATGAGCGAGAACTCCTCAAGGCACCGTATGGTCTTGTTGAGCTTTACGGACGCCTCTTCGGCCTTCATCCACGCACCCTTGAGCTCGGCGTCCAGCCTTTTCTTCTCGTCCACATCCCTGCATATCAAAACGCACCCCTCCGGCTCCGGACCCTTCCATACCGGTACGGCGCTCAACTCGCAGGCTATCTCGCGGCAGTCCTTGCCGAGTATCGGCATCTCGCGGCCCGTGACGGTCTGTCCGTTCAAGACTGTCCTGAAGACCTCTTTCATGTCGTGGTGCGACTGAGTAGGGGTAATGTCGGTATAGGTACTCTGTGCGGCCTCTGCCGCGCCGAGGCCGGTAAGCATCACCGCGGAGTCGTTCAAATATGTGATTGAGCCGGACCTGTCGAGTTGAATGACGGCGCCGGGGACAGCCGCCATGAGGTCTTTGAGGCGGGCTTCGTTTGCCTTGAGGACTTTGGAGAGTCTGTTAAGGTGAGAGTAGAGCCCGTCGAGGTCTTTATTCTTACTCTTGAGCCGGGCGGACGGGTCGCCTTCGGTGATCTTTTTAAGGAAGAGCTCCGCGTCTTTCAGAGGCGCTGAAACCCGTCTGCCGATGAAAAAGACGAGGAGAGCCGCCAGACCAGCCAGTGTCAGCGCGAAAAAGACGCTCCACGGCCCGGCCCCGTGATAGGCCGCCAGGCCCGCGTTTGACATGATGAGCAGGGCAAGCGCTCCAGATGCGGCGATTGTGTGTTTAAGTACATACATCTGCGCCTCCGGAGTTGTAAGGTTAAATATCGGACGAATCCCCCGGTGGGGTTGCCTTGTTTTTTT
The DNA here is from genome assembly GCA_016219075.1 of Deltaproteobacteria bacterium. GTDB lineage: Bacteria > Desulfobacterota > GWC2-55-46 > GWC2-55-46 > GWC2-55-46 > JACRCH01. The sequence goes on from JACRCJ010000090.1 coordinate 940, forward strand.
TCGATGAGCGCGTCAGGATGAGAACTGCGAAGAAATAAACTGGAAAAGCCGTGATGAATGGATTTTGCCGGTAAAGCTCTTTTTATCTTTCGTGTCTGAATATACCATATTTGTTGATTAAATCAACATGAAACTGTAAAAAAGGCGTTCCATCGGTTCTTTGAAAAAAGGTTTCTCCTTCCGGCTCTGCCCGGTCCTCCGGGCTAAAACGCCGGAGCGCGTCCGCCGGGCGCGCTTGCAAGGTCCTTAAAAAACTTTTAAAATATGTTTTTATGTGTTAAAAAATGTCAGGTCTTAAAAAAGGCGTTGGCACAAGCGTAAAAGAGCGGAAGGAAAGCGTTAATAATGTTTAAGAAGCTTAAAGCCGGGTTTGAAAGTTTAAAGGCGGGGCTCGCTAGGACACACAACGCGATCCTCGGCACGGTGGAATCAACCGTTACCGGGGTCTCAAGGGATGAACTCCTTGAGAAGCTTGAAGAGGCCCTTATCATGTCGGATGTGGGGATAAAGGCCTCCACCGAGATAGTCGATAGCTTAAGGACCAGGCTTGTGGGCTGGGGAAACGGAGAGAAGTTCAAGGAGTACCTGAGGGACTCGATCTATGACATCCTCAAGGAGGTCGAAAAGCCTCTTGAGATAGACAGGTCCCCCTTCGTTATAATGGTCCTCGGCGTGAACGGCGTGGGCAAGACCACCACCATCGGAAAGCTCGCCTCAAAATACACGGGGGCCGGCAAGTCCGTGCTCCTCGCCGCGGGCGACACTTTCAGGGCCGCGGCCATCGAACAGCTTGAGGGGTGGGGCCAGAGGGCAGGCTGCCCTGTCGTAAGGCAGGCGCAGGGCGGAGACCCGGGAGCGGTCGTCTTCGACGCCATGAAGGCGGCTTCGGCCAGAGGGACCGATGTCGTGATACTCGATACCGCCGGGAGGCTCCACACGAAGGTCAACCTCATGGAGGAGCTCAAGAAGGTAAACAGGGTGGTGGGCAGAGAGCTTCCGGGCGCGCCGCATGAAACGCTTCTGGTGCTTGACGCCTCCACCGGGCAGAACGCCATAAACCAGGCCCGTTTCTTCAACTCGGCCGTGGGAGTCACCGGGATCGCGCTCACAAAGCTTGACGGGACTGCCAAGGGCGGGATAATAATACCCATAGCCAGGGAGCTTAACATACCTATCCGTTTCATCGGCGTGGGCGAGGGGATAGACGACCTCAAGGAGTTCAACGCGCGGGACTTCGTCGAAGCGCTGGTATGATGGAGGGTCCTTAAGTGGAGGAAAAAGAGAAGCTCAAGGTCTTCTACGAGCTCTATGAGCGGAGAAAGAGCGTACGGGAGTTCGCCGACAGGGGTATCGAGCCAGACAAGCTCGCAAGGCTTCTCATGACCCTTAACAGGGCGCAGTCGGCCGCCAACCGCCAGCCCTGGCACTTTATCGTGGCCGAGAAGAAGGGCAGGGAGGAGCTTAACGCGCTGCTGTACAAGGAGGGCTTCAGGAACGCCCCCGTAATCATAGCCGCCTGCGCAGACCCGGGCTCGGCGTGGGTGAGGAAGGCCGACAAGGTGAACTACTCCTGGGTCGATGTCTCGATAGCCGTGACCGAGATGATAGGGGCCGCCACGGCCGAGGGGATAGGGACCTGCTGGATAGCTTCGCTTGAGCCCGATAAGGTAAAGGCCGCCCTCGGGGTGCCGGCCCGTATGGATATAGTGGCGCTTGTGGCGATAGGTTACCCCACAGCCGAACTGGTAAAGGAAAACAAGTCCAGAAAATCTCTCGGAGAGATAATTCATTATGGAAAATGGTAAAGACGACCAGTATGTGGTTTTAAGGTCCGACAGGAGGAAGAACCTGAGAAAGCAGCTCCTCGTCCTCAAGGTGAAGGGAGAGGACAAGAGGGGGGCTTTCTTCGGGTACGCCAAGACGCTCGGCAGGGGAGGGATGTTCATAGCCTCCGTGAACCCGAGAAAGGTCGGCGAAGAGTTCGAGATAACCTTCAAGCTCGGCGACAAGGGGCCCGAGATAAGGTGCAAATGCTCGGTCGTCTGGGTCAGGGAGTACACCCCCCACAAAGAGGACCCCGGCATGGGGATAAAGTTCATCGACATGGACGAGGCCACCAGGAACAG
>JACRCJ010000091.1 GCA_016219075.1 Deltaproteobacteria bacterium
TGAACTCGCGCCGGGCGTAGTCGATTCCGGTGTAGACCGTGACTGCGGCCGTCAGGGCCGCAATCGATAGAAACGCCATGTCCCCGGTCCTGTGCGAGAAGACCAGGGCGTAGACCACGGTCAATATCTGGAGGAAGGTAGTAAGCTTGCCGAATATCGAAGGGGCTATGACTACCTTCCTCCCGGAGCCCCTGAGCATCAAGACCCCGGCCAACAGGATGAAGTCCCTTATTATCACTGGCGCGCAGAGCCACAGAGGAACGAAACCCTTGATGGTCAGGACGACGAACGCCCCTGAAAGAAGGAGCTTGTCGGCCAGCGGGTCGATGTTGGCGCCGAATTCGGTCCTCTGTTTGAAGGCCCTTGCGATAAAACCGTCTACGGCGTCGGTCACCCCGGCCGTTATGAAGACTGCCGTGGCGGCGTGCAGACGGTCCGTGAGTATGAGGTAGATGAATACCGGGACGAGGAAGATCCTGAATATTGTAAGGGTATTCGGGACATTAAGGATCATGGGTCCTTTTTTTAGGGAAGCCATTGAAAAAAGGTCCGCTCATCCGCCCGGGTGTTTGCCTGGGGCAGGGTCGTGAATATCGCGTCCACGAAGCGCTGCACCTTCGGCTCATACGCTTTTATTATAGCGTACTCCATCGATTTGATGTCGAGCCTCAGGTCCGCGTCCCTTGTCGAGTACCCGGCCCTCCAGAGCCTCTCGCCCGTATTCGAGTAAAGCTCGTAGTCCGCCTCGACCGTTAACGAGGCGTAGGTGACGAACCTGTCGATATTCCACTGCTGTATCTTTATGAAGAGGACGGCGTCGGCGCCCAGGAGCGCGGCGAGCTCGGAGGGGTTCTTGGCGGCCATAGAGGAGCTGCCGAGCCTGATGTATGTGTCGTCGACCGCGCTCAGGGGCACTACCCTGTAGTTAAGCTCCTTGAGCTTCTCCGCGGTCATCGTCCTGAAAGTATTCCCGGCGTCTTTACTCTCCCCTTCGGCCTTCCAGACTACCGGCGCTACCGCGACCGTCTTTGGCGGGGAAACCCTGTAACGCTCCGAGAGGGTGGTCTTTACGGAGTTTGAACACCCGGCTAAAAGCACGGCGAGGAAGAAGATGTATGAAAGTCTCTTTATCATTGCGGGGCAGTCCTTTTGGCCGGTTTTATGATGAGCATGTCAGGCCCGCCGGCTATGACCATGAAGCCGTCTCCGGCCTCTCTGGCGACCTTCTCGGAGAGGCCCCCGGAAGGGCCGGTCACGGTGGCCGTGACCTCTATCCTTCCCCTTGAAAAGGAGTTGTAGGAGAGGTCTTTTATCACGCCTATCCTTTTAAGCGAAGCCATCAGGGTCTTGAAGGCCCCGTAGTCGGTAAGGTCGAGTATGTTGAGCTTGACGGTCGAGGTGGCCGGGCCGCCTCCGGTGAGCCTCAATATCTCGTTTTTGAGCTGTACGGTATCGACGCTCGCCTCTATCCATATATGGAAGAGCTCTACCGCGCCGGGGGTCTGCCCGGCCGCTTCCGGCAGGTCCGCCACGGGCGGGATCTCTTCCATGTGGTTTATCCAGCCCTCGGCGAGTATCCTGTAGTTGAGGACAAAGGCCCTCGGGGACGACGAGACTGCGGTCTTCGCGGCCTGGGGGTTTATCTCCACGGAGTCACTTTTTATTATCCCGTCCGCGGCCGAGAGGACCGCGTTTTTAAGCGCCTGGTCAAGGGCCTTTCGCTTTACCGCGCTGATGTCGTCTGATTTTGAGGCTACCCCTTCGGAGCGCACGGCGCTTAAGTCGTCGGCCGCTGACAGGGCCGGGTTCAAAAGCGAGAGCGTGAGGAGTATCAGGGGTATGAGGGTCTTCATCTCTTCAGGTGTCCTTTAACGAGGTTTATTATATCGCTTTTTTGTCCGGGAGAAAACCATCTTATTTCAGGGTCTTTCCTGAACCATGTGAGCTGTCTTTTGGCGTAGCGGCGGGTGTTTTGCTTGAGGAGGGCTACAGCCGTCTCAAGCGGGTACTCCCCGCCTAAAAACCCGATCATCTCTTTATACCCCAAACCGCTCATGGGCTTCAAGCCGGAACCGTATCCCATGGAAAGAAGCCTTTGGGTCTCTTCAAGAAGGCCCCGCTCCATCATCTCGTCCACGCGCCTTTCAATGCGGCCGTAAAGGGCGGCCCTGTCCACTTCAAGGCCGATCTTCAGGGCGTCGAAGGGCTCTTCGGAGAAGGCGTGCTCCTTATGGAAATCCGAGATGGGCCTTTTGGCGAGTTCCCAGACCTCAAGGGCGCGTATAAGCCTGCCGGTGTTGTTCGGGTGGATCTTTTCGGCGCTTGCCGGGTCCACCTCCTTCAGGCGCTCGTAGAGGGCCGAGTTGCCGGAAACTCCGGCCTCTTCCCTCAGGGCTTCCCTTACGGAGCGGTCGGCAACGGGCCCCTCGAATATCCCTTTCGTGAGGACCTTTACATAGAGCCCTGTGCCGCCCGCCACAAAGACATTTCTGCCTCTTAAGCGTATCTCTCTCTCCTTCTCAAGCGCTTCGGTCCTGAAGCGGGCCGCCGTGTACTCCTCTTCCGGGCCGACGATGTCTATGAAGTGGTGCGCTGCCCTTGAAAGCTCCTCTTTCGACGGTTTGGCGGTGCCGATGTCAAGGAACCTGTAGACCTGCATCGAGTCGGCGCTTATTATCTCGCCGTTAAAAAGGGAGGCGAGCTCGACCGCGAGGCCTGTTTTGCCGCTCGCCGTGGGGCCGAGGACGAATGTTACTCTGGGTTTCTCCATTTTAGTTTAGTCTTCCGGAGCGTTTAATTCGCAGTGACCTGGCTGTCGTGCGGTTTTTGAGGGATTCTCCTCTGTGCCCCAGGGCAAGGCCTGGGGCCGCCCGGTAAAAAAATATTTTAACACAGTGAATGGGAAAAATGAACAAAAGGCTTACGGGGCCGGGAAAAAAGTGAGCCGGGCTTTTTCCGGCCCCGGCCCTACGCCGGGGAGAGCCTTATAAGCGTCAGCTCCGGAGGGCAGTTTATCCTGACGGGTATCATCACCACCCCCACCCCGCGGGATACATAGACCTGGGTCTCCCGCTTTTTAAGCGTTACGAGCCCGCCCGAGTACTTCTGGCCGTACGCCGACGGCAGCACCGGGGCGAACGAGAACGGCGCCCTGATCTGACCGCCGTGGGTGTGCCCGGAGACGACGAGGTCGACCCGCTCGTCACCGGGCAGGCTCTCGGCGTAATCCGGGTGGTGGGAAAGGAGTATCCTCGGGATATCGTTATCGACCCCTCTAAGGGCAGCCTTGGCGTCCGGGAAGTCTTCGAGGTAGTCTTTGACGCCGGCCACGCACAGGATGCCCCTGCCGGACTCGATGAGACTGTGGCTGTTTTCCAGAAGCGGTATGCCGTGGGAGCGTATCGCCTCGACCGTGTGGGCCTTGCCTGTGAAGTGGTCGTGGTTGCCGAGTATGGAGAGGAGGCCTCTTTCGGCCTTGAGTCCGCTTAACGCCTTTATGGCAGGGGCGACATACTCCCTGGCGTCGTCTATATAGTCCCCGGTCAGGACTGTGAGATCGGGTTTCAGGGAGTTGGCCTTCTCCACCACGCGCTCAAGGTAACCGAGCCTGACGAAGGGGCTGTGGTGGACATCGGTCACCTGGCAGATGGTAAACCCGTCGAACTCAGGAGAAAGGCCCCGTATCTTTACCGGGACCTCTTCGACCCTGAACTCCCTGGGCTCGAGCAGGAACCCGTCCACCATGAGGGCCGAGCCCAGAAGAAGGCCGCCCTTAAGGAACGCTCTGCGGGAAAGCAACTCTTCACCTCTTGAACATCGCTTCTATTTCGCTTCTCAGGAATTTTTTCACCACTGGCCGGCCGTGCGGACAATGGGCGGCGAAGTCTATCCCGGAGAGTTCTTTCAAGAGCGCGTTGCCTTCTTCCCTCGTAAGCGTCCTCGGCCCCCGGATAACGCTGTGGCACGCCATCCTCATGAGGACCTCCTCTATCTTCGCTTCGGCCCTGGCGCTCCCTGCGCTTGCGGCAAGGTCCTCTGCGATGTCTTTTATAAGGTCGGCGGAGCAACTTGTTCCGAGCATGTCGGGCACGGCCTTTATGAGAAAGGCGGCCCCGCCGAGCTTTACGGACGGCCCGAAGTCCACCACCTCGAAACCGAGCCTTGAAAGCTCCTCAAGCGAGCCCTCCACGGCGTCTTTCTCTTCCGGGGTCGTCTCGAACCTCTCGGGCAAAAGAAGCATCTGCCTTCTTACCTGAGACTCCAGGTACCTTTTCTTGAGCTTTTCAAAGGCGGCCCGTTCCGCCGCGCCGTGAGCGTCTATGAGGTAGAACTCTCCGGAGGGGTTCTCGGCTATGAGGAACTCGCCCCAGAGCTGCCCGACGGTCGTAAGAGACAAAAACTCCGGGTTTACCGCCTTGCTCCTCTCTTCACCGAA
>JACRCJ010000086.1 GCA_016219075.1 Deltaproteobacteria bacterium
CATGATATATACCCACGCCGACCTTGCCACGCAGAAGGTAGCCTTTAAGAAGCAGGCTGAAAACAACGTGGTTACGTTAGTGCCCCAACAGTGCCCCACCATAAAGGTCACTGGCGAAAAATGATTATAATTCAAAAAAGCCAGCCTGAAAAGGCTGGCTTTTTTATGTTAAATGAGCTGGCCGGGGCTCGAACGGCGCTTTTGCGCCGAGTGGAACGAGGATGAGGCCTTTCGGGAGAAAGGCCGGAAGCAAAAGTGCGCGGGTCAGAGCGAGGAGCGGGAGCGACGAAGCGGAGACCGAGTCCCCCCTTCGGCACCAGTTACTTTCTTTTTTTCCAAAAAGAAAGTAACCAAAGAAAAACCGGTTTTTAATTGACCGACTCGAACTGCGCCCGAGCGGCGACGCAGTCGCAACGCCTGAACGCCGGGCGATAAGCGAGGATAAGAACGCTGGATGCGTCCGGTAGTGAAAGGCGTGCGGCCGGAATGACGAGCCAGGGACGGCGAGGATGAGGCTTTGCGGGAGAAAAGCCGGAAGCGAGTACGCGCGTGTCAGAACGCAGAGGCGGAAATACATGAGGTTTTTCATAATGTTATAAAAAAAGGGTACCTCTTCACCTCAAGCAGGCCACCCGGTTTTGAGATATAATTTCAATGTGGAAAGGTATTTGCAAGGCAAGAGGGTTCTAACCGTTAAAAGACATAACCTTGATGAGACTTCAAATTCAAGGAGGTGTTTGAGATGAAACTTTTAGGAGTGATAGGTACGATGCTTGTAGCCATTGCGTTCGCGGTTTCGACCTCGCAGGCTACGGTCCAGTCAATGGGCCATGAAGGATACTCAAGCGGTACGGTAACGATACTCAACAGCGACCAGTACATGGGGCTTGACGACTACGCGCTCGGCGTACCCTCGCAGCGCGACAAGGCGGGCATAGCCGGAGAGGAGTCGAGCGTAGCAGTCACGGAGGATTCGACCTTCATGGGTCTTGGGGCCTATGAACAGGGCGTACCCTCGCAGCGCGAGACGGCCATCGATGAGGAGCAGGCCGTCTACTACGCAGGCGCCCTTACTTCCGTCAACCCCGACGGCACTCTCATGGTAAGACTCTCAGTGCCCGGCCTTTCAGGGCCGGCCTCCTGGGATGTGCCATTCAACATCACCAAGGACACTACCATGACGATCTGCTACAAGAGCGTCGCAAGCTGTGACAGCTCCACCAACGCCTTAGAGGAGCTGAAGACGCTTGCAGGGCTTGAGAACCTTTCAGGCTTCAGCGAAGCGGAGAAGAATGTCGTTATCGTGAACAACATGGATACCGGTGAGGTAGTGCACGTCGAGGTCGTGTACAACTTCTAAGTACGGCGTCCAGTACAAAACAGAACCCCCTGATGAAGATCAGGGGGTTCTGTTATTTAATTCACAGGCCTGACCATTGGTTTGTGCAGGACGAGCCCGCCATTGCTCTGACCTCAAAAACGGCCCGCGGAGCCCTTGGTCTATACGCAGCCCATCACCCTCATATCCCCGGGCCATTCGGCGCCGGCCATCACCATGTTCTTCCCGTTTTTCTTTGCCAGATACAGGTTGTCGTCGGCGGACTTTACCAGGCCGTCGATGTCCTTTACGCCGTCGGACGGGAAGTACCCGATCCCGATGCTTGCCGTGACCTTCTTCCCCCCCGTGCCGGGGATAGCCAGAGACTCTATATGCTTCCTGAGCTTCTCCGCGAGCGTAAGCACCCCTTCGCGGGTGCAGTGAGACACGAACCCTATGAACTCCTCTCCGCCGTACCTGGCCCACACGTCCGTAGTCCTTGTTCTGTCCCGGATCATCTGGCTTATCCCGGTAAGGACTCTATCGCCCTCCTGGTGCCCGTATGTGTCGTTTATGGACTTGAAGTCGTCTACGTCTATCATCAGCACCGCCAGGTTGTAGCGGTACCTCCGGGCCCGCGTGAACTCGCTCTCGAAGAGGTTGAAGAAGTGCCTGCGGTTGAACAGGCCCGTAAGCGGGTCCGTGAAGGAGAGGTTTTCGACCTCCCTGTGTACAAGCGCGTTGTCCAGAGCGATTGCTATCTGGGATATAAGCCCCTCGATATATTTTATCTCGTCGCCGCAGTAGGGCTTGAGGCTCCCCATGGCGAAAACGCCGCTCAGTTTGCCCTTGTAGTTCATAGCGAACCACGCCAGACCCTTCGGCCTTGCCTTGAAAAAGCCCGTCTCAAGCTTTAGCTCAGTCTCGTCCATGTTTTCGATAATGACGGTCTTCCTCCCGGAGGCGCATTTTCCGGCAAACCCTTCTCCGACCGTAAGTTTTTCAAGCTCCTCCGCGCCAACCCCGTAGTAAACCGCGGGAGAGAGGGCCCCGCTCGCGGCGTCGTGGAGATATACCGCCCCTGTGCAGGAGCCCGTAAGCTCCACCATCTTCCCAAGGGCCTTGTCCAGAAGCACCGCCGGGTCGTTAAACTCTATCAGTATCTTCGAGAGGTCGTTGAAGCGGTCGAGCCGCGCCTCCCGGAGCCTCATGGAGTCCACCATCAGGTTGAACCCGGCGCCTATCTTCTCAAACTCGTCGCCCGTCTTTATATCGAGCCTTACATCGAGGTCCCCTCCGGTGGTCTCTTTCATCGCGTCCACTATCGCGTTTACCGGCCTCGATGTGTCGAGGTAGACGACCACCGCAAGAAAAAGGCTCAAGGCCGCCCCGGCTATTGTCAGGAAGAGGATGTTCTTCTCCATCGAGCTTACGAGACTCTTTACCTCGGAGGAATAGACCCCCACGCCGAGTCCTCCGATGACCGTGCCCTCTATGTTAAGGATCGGCTCGACGGCCATGTATACCGGGCTCTCCCCGTTACCGGCGTTCCCGAGGAACCTTTTATTGTTCATAACAGAGCTTATCACCGTCTCCGGCAGGGCAAAAAGCGGGTTGAAAACACTTCCGGGAAGCTGTGCGGAGGTGATGACGGCCCCAAAACGGCCCATTTGCGGCGGAACCGTGAAGACCGCCGAGTTTACATGATAATTCTGGTAGACCGACCCGGACAGCCAATCGTAGCGGTTCAAAAGAACCCCGGTCACGAACGCCCCTAAAACCCTGCCGTTCGACTCCACCGGCGTTACCGCGAGCTGCATGAGCCCGTTCGTCTCCACCCTTGAAGCGAGTTCCCCGCTCTCCCCGGCGAGGATATCCTTTGTCACTGTCTCGGTAGATGTTATCGCCTCACCCGTCTTTAGGGCTTTTTCAACGGCCCCGTTTATCTCAAGGAAGTCCCCTGTAAGGCCGTTTTTCCTGCCTATGACCGTCCTTTTGGCGTCAACGACGGCCCAGAAGTCCACATAGGGCCTTGTCGAGGAGTAGCCGGAAAGGAGCTTTTTAAGCTCACCACTGTCTTTTCTCCTGACGACCTCTTTTATCGCGGATTCGCTGCCGGCCTGGAGCATGCCGAGCTTCATCTGGTCCATCCTCTCGTAGTAGAGCTTCCAGGCGCCCTTAAGCTTTGAGTGTAGCTCTCCAAGAGCCTCCCGCTCGATCCGGGAGGAGAGGGCCACGGTCGTAAAATAATAAAAGCCGCCGGCAAGGAGCGTTATTATGAGGAAGAACGCGAGAAGGGTCTTTCCCCCGATAGAGAGGTCGGGCCTCCAGCCGCACCGGGTCACCCTGTATAGCTTTGAAGACATACAGACTCCGATCCTAAGATGTGCGGCGGAGAGAAATGGAGATTTCCGCCATAGTATCCATATCGGAGCTATCTCTTCAGACTTGAACAAAAAACGCTTGCTTAATGCAAGGTTACGGAAGAATTGCATCCG
>JACRCJ010000088.1 GCA_016219075.1 Deltaproteobacteria bacterium
GCGACTACGGCGATTCCAAAAAATCTCTTCATCTCAATCCTCCTGTATGTGTGTTTTTTTAGATACTCCTGACCATATATAGTAGCAATTACCATGCCAGATTTCAACCACTTGATTTTTCACTCTTTAAATAAAATCCCTCCCTTGTTTCCACCCCATTTAGTATCTCTTTTGCACCTTTTGAGGTAAAAATACCACTTCCGCCCCCCCACTCAGTCCACGGGCTCCACCCCGTAGATCGTCACGGGCTCTTCCCTGCCCTTTACCTTGACCTTGTCGAGCTCGCTTACGGCGATGTGGCCTATCTGCTGGTTGAACATCTCTTTTGTCCGCCTGTATGTGAACTCGGTTATTATTATATGCGCGTTGTAGGCCCGGGTCAGGGTCTCGGCCCTGGAGGCGAGGTTCACGGGGTCGCCTATGACGGTGTAGTCCATCTTTTTCCCCTCGGCCCCCATGTTGCCGACGATGACCTCCCCGGTGTTTATCCCTATCCCTATGTCGAGCGGGACCTTCCCCTCCCACATCCATTTGCTCCTCAGGCGCTTCAAACTGCTGATCATGTCGATGGCGCACCGCACGGCGAGCTCCGCGTGGTTCTCCTGCTCGGTGGGGGCCCCCCAGAAGACCATCACGCCGTCGCCGATGAACTTGTCGAGCGTGCCGTCCCACCTGAAGACGACCTCGGTCATGGTCTTGAGGTACTCGTTTAAGAGGCTTACCACCTCCTCGGGCTCCCTGGTCTCGGAGATCCCCGTGAAGCCCTTTATGTCGGAGAAGAGTATCGTCACGTCTTTTCTCGCCCCGCCGAGGCGCGCCATCTCCGGGTTTCTCACGAGCTCGTCCACGACCTTCTCGGTGACATACGAGCTGAAGATCCCCTTTATCTCCTTGACCTTCCTCTCCTCGGTCATGTGCCTGTAGCCGGTGATCGATGAGTAGAGGAAGAATATCGCCAGAGACGGCGTGATGAAGTCTATCCAGTAGCCTTTATAGACGAAGAGCGCGTACGCCGCGTACAGGTAAGCGACGAAGAGCCCGGCCGAGAGGGCCGCCCCGCCCAGGGCCTTAACCCTCTGGAGCGCCGAGGCCAGCACCATCCCGGAAAACAATATGAACCCGATGACCATCAGCCACTGGGACTCGTACCGTTCGATAAAGTTGTTGCGTATCACGCACTCTATGACGGATGCCTGTTTTTCCACCTCCGGCATGTTGGCGTACGGCGTGACATGGACATCGTAGGCGCCTATGGCCGTTGTCCCTATGACAACGACCTTGTCCTTGAGCTTTTCAGCCCCTACCTTGCCGGAGAGGATGTCCGCGGCCGAGTAGACCGGGAATGTCCCGGCAGGACCCGCGTAGTTTATAAGGGCCTTGCCGGACCCGTCCGTCGGTATGAAACGCTCCCCGAGGGCCACGCCGTCGCCCGCGTACAGCGCCTCTTTGTCCTTGGGCACCCCGAGGTAGAGGCGCGCGGCCTCAAGGCCGAAGGCAGGGTAGAAGCCGTCCTTGAATTTCACCCCCAGCGGCTCCCACCGTATCGTGCCGTCGATGTCGTAGACGGTATAGATGCTTCCAAGCGCGGCAGACGACCCGGCGAGCCCCTTGAGCGGGGGGAGCACCTGGCTTGCCGTGTACGGCTCGAAGAACATGGAGGGTTTGGTGAAAGGGAACTGCGCGGCGCGTATGTAGGACGGCTCGACGCCCTCGGTCATCCCCTCCCAGTGTCTCGGGACGAGAAACACGAGCGGCAGGACGACATTGCCGGCTCCCGCGAGCGTTTCGGCGAGGAACGTGTCGCTGTCGATCTTCTTTTCCATCAGGAGGAGACGCTTGCTGTAGCCCTCTTCGTTTACCCCTTCCCTGACCTCCCCTATGACCTGCATCGCGCCGTTTTTATCCGGCTCGCTGAATATGATATCGATGGCGATGACCTTCGGGGAGAGCGACGAGACCGCCTTCACGAGCGCCGCCGTGGTCTCTCTGTCCCAGGGCCAGCGTCCCTTCTCGGCGATCGCCTTTTCGTCTATCGCCACTATGGCGACCTCTCCGCCGATAGCGCGCGCGCCTCTCAGCTGGAACCTCCAGTCATAGGTCTTCGCCTCGATAAACTGCAACAGCGATATCGGGTAGATCGTAAGTACGGAGAATACCGCTACGATCACGGAAGCTATGACGTAGGGAGGGATCTGCCTTTTCCCGGAATAATTCATAGGTCCATTGTAACGCGGGAGAGTCTGCGGGTAAATACTTAGTTTTTCGCCATCCTTACCCCCCTTGAGGGGTGGTAAGCCCGTAACGGGACCGCTCTTTAAGGACCGGGGCGCACCGTAAAAAAGAGGCCGCCCTTGAAGGGCGGCCTCTTTCATGAGATACGAACCCTCCCCTGGCTAAAGGCCCCGGGGGTCTTGAGAACGCTAAAAAAATACCTTGGAGAGCTCCTATAATCCCCATTTGAGGAAAAATTTCCTGTGACTACGGTCACTTTCGTTTTTTCATTTTAGAGCTACAATATCCGTTTGGATTTTTTTGTTTTTTCCTCTAAAGTTTTAAGATACGCACCCGATAGATAAAAAAGGCACCTTATAACAAAAAAATTTGAGGTATGTTGATGAAAAAATTCTCTGTTATCCTGATAGCGGCGGCCTTGTCCTTATTTTCAACGCTCCTTCTTGCTGGAAGCGTCCGGGCGGGAGAACCCAGCCTCAGGGAAAAGCTCATTGACTCAAAGGTCTTCTCGGCCGTCTACGCGATAGACGATTACCTGACCGTGGCTGAAGCGCCGGGTTCGACCGATGAGGCCTCGGCCTATGAAGGGTTTAAAACTCTCTGCACCGGGAACGGCGCCCTTTTCGAGCGGTCGAACGAGGAGAAAAACGGCGAGATATACAGATGCGCCTCCTCTTTCACGGTCTCTTCGGCACGGAGCGCTGAGGACGGGAGCAAGTCCTTTTTGATAAAGCACTCTGACAGGCAGCCGATCGGCTACAGGACCCCCGTGGTGCCTTCGTACGCGCGCCTCCTTGCTCCCACGAAAGGCAGACTCAAGGGGAGCTACTCAAACACCGAGATCTACCAGTATGTCTACGCGCTCTGCAAAAAAGAGAACGGGAGCCCGGCCTTCGTGGTCCCGAAGAGGTACGGAAAATATGTACGGCTTACAAAGGTCGCCCCTGCCGACGCGTTTGATTACTTTATGACCTCGGCGAAGAAAAAAGACGCGTGGTACGCCGCCTGCGAGGGCGAGAAGAAGTTCATGCTGGAAAAGGAGTACTCATACTCGGAGAAAGACCGGGAGAGCCTGATATTCCACCCGAACAGGGGGCTTGAGGGGATAAGCTTCGTCAGCGAGGAAGAGGCCCCCTCGTACAAGAGCAAGCTGGAGGCCGCCATGGCGGAAGAAGCCATGAACGACCCGGATAAAATTGACCTCCTCGACTGGATGGCCGTGGAGGTGGCATACGCGAAGACCGGCTACGTAAAGACGCCCGACGGCCGGAAGTACTGAGGAGCAGGGCCTTTAGCGGGTTCAGGTTTGCAACCTGAACCTCGATATCATGTTGGTGCTTAACCGATTGGAAAAGGTTTAATCACAAAATTCCCTGTAGCTTGCTACAGGGTTTCCTTGTAAAATCCTCCCCCTCGATGGGGGAGGGAAGGGTGGGGGTGAAAAAATGTTTTCACCCTCCCCTCAGTCCCCTCCCATCAAGGGAGGGGAGGCTTAAGGAGATAC
>JACRCJ010000101.1 GCA_016219075.1 Deltaproteobacteria bacterium
GTCATCAGGAAAAACTACCTGAGGTTCGCCGAAGGGGCTGTCCTTATAGAGATGGGGCACACGAAGGTCATCTGCACCGCAACGGTTGAAGAGAGGGTCCCGCCGTTCCTTCAGGGCACCGGAAGGGGCTGGATGACCGCCGAGTATTCGATGCTCCCGCGCTCCTCGAAGAAAAGGATACCGAGGGAGTCGGCCGTCGGCAAGGTAGGCGGAAGGACCCACGAGATACAGAGGCTCATAGGAAGGAGCCTGAGGGCGGTATTCGACCTGAACTCCATAGGCGAGAGGACCGTATATGTGGACTGCGATGTGATCCAGGCCGACGGCGGGACACGGGCGGCTTCTGTGACCGGCGCGTACATAGCGGTATGCGACACCCTTAAAACGCTCCGGGCCGAAGGCTCTTTGAAGATCCTCCCGTCGGTTGAGACCGTGGCCGCCGTGAGCGTCGGCATGGTCGGCGGAAGACCTTATCTGGACCTTACCTACGAGGAGGACTCGCGCGCGGATGTCGACATGAACTTCATCATGACCGGGAGCGGCAAGTTCGTCGAGGTCCAGGGCACCGCCGAGCTTGAGGCCTTCTCAAGGGAAGAGATGAACTCGATGATGGACATGGCCGAAAAGGGGATAAGGGAGTTGAGCGCCATGCAGAGCGATATCCTCAGGGACATGTAAGGAAACCCGCATTGGGAACGAAGATACTCCTTGCCACCGCTAACAGGGGCAAGATAAAAGAGATAAAAGATATTCTTGAGGGGCTGGACCTCGATATTGTCACTCTTGATGACTACCCCGGGCTTTCCCTGCCGCCCGAAGACGGCTCCACCTTCAGGGAGAACGCCCTTATAAAGGCCCGAGGCGCGGCCTCAAAGACGGGGGTGGCCGTCCTTGCCGACGACTCCGGGCTCGAGGTCGATTTTCTCGGCGGACTGCCCGGCATCCGCTCGGCGCGCTACGCGGGCACGGGCGCTTCTGACAAAGAGAACTGGCTTAAGCTCCTCAAAGAGCTTGAAGGGGTGCCCGAGGAAAAACGGCGCGCCCGCTTCAGGTGCGCCCTGGCCCTGGTCTGGCCTGACGGCGAGGAAGAGGTCTTCGAGGGGAGCCTCGACGGGGTGATACTGGGGGAGCCGAGAGGGGGCCACGGGTTCGGTTATGACCCCGTTTTTTTCATCCCCGGGATGGGCAAAACCGCCGCAGAACTTACACCAAATGAAAAGAACTCCGTGAGCCACAGGGCAAAGGCCCTTGAAAAACTCAAAAACCGGCTCGAAAACAGATATAAAAAAAGTTAAAAAAACCTTTAAGAAGCCGCTTGACAATTCCCGGAAAGCCAATTAAACTTACTCAGTAAATAAGTTGGTAGCCGGGTTTGTACGCGAGGTAATGAGCCTGAAGTGCACAACCCCCTGACTTATGAAATTTTGAAGAAAGGAGGTTCGTGCCATGCCTTCAGGAAAAGTAAAGTGGTTTAATGAGTCAAAGGGTTTCGGCTTCATCGAGCAGGACACAGGAGAAGATGTCTTTGTTCACTATACTTCGATTCAGGGTAACGGTTTTAAGACACTGAGAGAAGGTCAAAGGGTTGACTTTGAAGTCACGCAGGGTCCCAAGGGCCTCAAGGCCGAGAATGTAAACCCGATCTGATCCGTTTGATTAGCTGGCAAAAAGGCCCTCATCTTGCCGGGTGAGGGCCTTTTTTTATTAAAGGTCTCTGCAAAGAGGCGGTTTCACCGGGATCCTTAACAGTAAAAGAGAAGTGAAGACACCATGGAAGAGAGACTGATAATGGACCTGGTCCCCGGGCTTGAGGGGATACCGGCCGCGGAGTCCGCCATAAGTTACATCGACGGGGACGAGGGGATACTGGAGTACAGGGGCATCCCGATAGAGACGCTCGCAGTGAAGAGTAACTTCATCGAGGTGGCGTACCTCCTGATATTCGGGGAACTCCCGGACAGGGACGAGTACGAAAGGTTCAAATCAGATGTAACATACCATACGAGACTTAAGCTCAAGATACTGAGGATGATGGAGTGGCTCCCCGAAAACGGCCACCCGATGCATTATCTCCAGGCCGTTACCTCGGCCATGGGCATGTACTACCCGGCGCGCGACACCCTCGATGAGGAGGTGAGGTACTGGTCGGCCGTCAGGCTCATCGCGAAGCTTCCGACGATAGTGGCCGCCAGCCACAGACTCAAGCACGGGGACGAGCCGATAAAGCCGAGGAACGACCTCTCCTTCGCCGCGAACTTCTACTACATGCTCTTTGAGCGTGAGCCTCTCCCTCTCGTCGAGAGGATACTCGATACGATGCTTACGCTGCACGCCGACCACACGATGAACGCCTCGACCTTCAGCTCCAGAGTCGTCGGCTCCACCCTGGCCGACCCCTACACGATAGTCTCTTCCGCCATAGGGACCCTTTCGGGGCCGCTACACGGAGGGGCCAACGAAGAGGTCGTGCGCATGCTCGCCGAGATAGGGACGAAGGAGAACGTGCGCCCCTACATCGAGGCCCGGCTCGAAAGAAAAGAGAAGATAATGGGCATCGGCCACAGGGTATACAAGACCAGGGACCCCAGGGGCGAGGTCCTGAAGGGCTTCATAGAGGAGCTGATAGCGCACAAGGATATCGATTCAGGGGTATTCGAGCTCTCCAAAGAGGTAGAGTTGGTTGTGGCCGAGAGGCTTACCGGCAAGAACCTCCATCCGAACGTGGACTTCTACTCGGGGATAGTATTCAACGGCATGGGCATCCCCACGGACCTCTTTACCCCGATATTCGCGATGGGCAGGGTGGCCGGATGGCTCGCCCACTGGATGGAGCAGCTGAAGACCAACCGCATATACCGTCCCACACAGAAGTATATAGGCAAGAGAAAAGAGCCGTACATACCGATGGAAGAGAGGAAGCGGGCCACGGCGCGGTGAGTTTTCACCGCTCAAGGCCCGCTTAACCGACATGCCGAAAAAAAAGACCCTCTTAAACCTGCTCATTTCCGCCGCGGCGCTCTTCGCGCTGTCCGGCTGCATGAGCAACTCCATCCTGAATGTGGCTGAGAGGCGTGTGGTGGAGTTCCCCGAGCTTGTCGATGGCATAAAGGGCTACAGGCTCATCTTCGTCGGCGAGATGCACGACAAGAAATGGACGCACACCGCGCAGCTCAAGGTCATAAGCGCCCTCAAGGAGGCCGGAGTCAATGTCTCCATAGGCGTTGAGATGTTCAGGAAGGAGAGCCAGAAAGACCTCGACGGCTGGGTAGCCGGCACGATGAGCGAAGAGGAGTTCGGCGCGGTATACAGGAAGAACTGGGGGCTGCCGTGGAGGCAGTACAGGGAGATATTCCTTTACGCGAGGGATAAAAAAGTGCCTGTCGTCGCCCTTAACATATCCCGCAAGATCATACACCAGGTCTTCACAAAGGGCTTTCATGCCCTCGGCCCTGAAGACCTCAAAGAGCTCGGCGACATCGAGTGCAGCGTGGACAAGCCCTACGAGGAGTTCATCCGCGAGGCGATGGAGGAGCACGACCTGAAGGACGCGAGCTTTCAGAACTTCTGCGAGGCCCAGATGGTGTGGGACAGCACAATGGCAAGGAACTCGGTGGAGTATCTGAAGGATAACAACGGAGCCACGCTGGTGGTGTTGGCCGGCTCCGGACATTCGTGGAAGCGCGGCATCCCCGCGCAGGTCGGTAAACGGTCCGATATAAAGTTCGTTGTGATAATCCCCGAGGCCGAGGACAAGCCCTCAAGGGAGAACGTGACCGCCATGGACGCCGATTACCTGTGGCTCAGGTGGTGATGCGCGCCAGCTTGTACTCCTCCCGGTTCTCGTCAAAGAGCCGTTTGAACTCTTCCGAGCAGTCGCGGTAAGCCTCGTAGATGACGGGGTCGAACCTGGCCTTCATGCCGTCGATGATCCCGGTGCTCTTCCCGTGGTCGAAGGCATCCTTGTAGGGGCGCTTGCTCCTCAAGGCGTCGTATATGTCGACGAGATGCACGACCCTGCCGGAGACAGGGATCTCCTCTCCCCTTATCCCGTTGGGGTAGCCCTCTCCGTTCCATGTCTCGTGGTGGTTAAGCGCTATCTCCTGGGCGGTTTTCAATATCCCGGAGTCCGAGTCCCTCAATATGTCGGCGCCTATGACAGTGTGCATCTTCATTATCGCGGACTCCCCGGGGGTGTGCGCGCCCGGCTTCAGCAGTATCGAATCCGGTATCCCGATCTTGCCGACATCGTGCATGGGGGAGGCGAAAAATATCGTTTCCACTTCCTGCTCCTTGAGCCCGAGGGACCGGGCCAGGAGCTGGGAGTAAAGGCTTATCCTCTTGATGTGGCCGCCGGTCTCCTTGTCCCTGTACTCGGCGGCAAGGGTGAGCCTGTAGACCGTCTCTATGTAGCCGTACTTTATCTTCTCGAAGGCGTCTTCGAGCTCGGCCGTCTTGCTCATGACCTCGCCCTCGAGCATCTTTCCGTGCTCGACGAGGAAGTCCTCGTACTTCTTTACCTTAAGGATGTTTCTGACCCTGACCTTGAACTCGGCCTCGTCGATGGGCTTGTTCAAGAGTTCGTCGGCCCCGTACTCAAGCCCGTTTACCTTTGACTCCTTGTCTGAAAGGGATGTGACGATAAGGACGGGCGTGTGCATGGTAAGCGGGTCTTCCTTGAGGCGCCTGGTAACCTCGAAGCCGCTCATCCCGGGCATCACGACATCTATTATCAGCAGGTCGGGATGGTACTTGCGGAACTTCTCCAGCGCCTCCAGGCCGTTTTCCACGGTCATGCAGTCAAACCCCATCTCGGCTACGAGGTCCGCGTATATCTTCAGGTAGAACCTGTCGTCATCGGCTATGAGAATCCTCGGCTGTTTGGCGGAGAATATCGGAAGACCTTCGTTCATAGATCCCTTCGACCCTGTTTAGCGACGGCGCGGCCCTGACATGAAAAGATTATTACGAAGCCACCCGGATGTCAAGCCCTACGGAGGAGAAATACCGGCGGGTGTGCGGTTTCGGCATGCCGGGCGCAAGACGCGATACCGCTAAAACAGTCCTTGACATGAAATATCTAATCTACTATTATTAAAAAAAATTTTCGAGGAGAGAATATTGACCGAACTTTCTGGTAATGGTTCCGGCAGAAAACTCTTTAAGCCCCTTTTAATAGCGGCACTCACGGGCACGGCGTTCTTCCTCTCCGCGCTCTTCCTGTTAAGTCCAGACGCTCTATCCCAAAAGATCTCAGACGAAGGTGTCGCCGAAGACTCGACGCCGCCCCCGGCCGAGCCGGCAGCGGCCGAGCCCGCCGCCGGGCCCCGAGAGGACCTCAAGAGGTACGACTTCAAGGTCACAGACAGCAAGACCTTTTACTACTTCATGTCGCTTCTCAATGTCAGCGGGGCGGATATACAAGCGATCGTAAAGGAGGCTGAGCCGGTATATGACTTGAGACAATTGAGCACCGACTCGGTCGTCAAGGCCTTCACCGACAAAGACGCGCTAAGAAGGGTAGAGTACGGGTTCAGCGATTATGAAACACTCGTGGTCGAGCGCGCCCCCGACGGCTCGTTCAAGGCCACGAGGTCGGAGCTGCCCCACGAGGTCCGCGTATCAAGGATAGCGGGCACCATCGAGAACTCTCTGTACGAGGACGGCACCAGGGCCGGGGCCGACCCGACTACCGTCATGGCGCTCTCGGACGTATTCGCGTGGGATGTGGACTTCGCCTCCGACATAAGGAAGGGCGACTCGTTCAACATATTGACGGAGGTCCTCTACGTGGAGGGGCGCCCGGTAAGGACCGGCAAGATACTCGGCGCCGAGATGGTCAACGAAGGCAGGAAGTACACGGCCATATACTTCGAGGGCGGCTCCGGCGCGAGCTACTACGACGAGAACGGCAAGTCCTTGAGAAGGACGCTTCTTAAGTCCCCACTGAGGTTCCGCAGGATAACGAGCAGGTTCACGAAGAGCCGTTTCCACCCGATATTGAAGCGCTACAGGGCCCACCACGGCATAGACTACGGGGCGCCCACCGGGACCCCGGTCGAGTCCGCAGGGTCCGGCAAGGTTACCTACTCGGGATGGAAGAGCGGCTACGGGAACTTCGTCGTGATAAAGCACAGCAACAACTACTCGACCGCTTACGGTCATCTCTCAAGGATTAAGGGGGGAGTAAGGGCGGGTGCGAAGGTCGACCAGGGCGATGTCATCGGGTTTGTCGGCTCGACCGGGATATCGACGGGGCCGCACCTGCACTACGAGGTAAGGCTCGGTAAGACCCTCATAAACCCGTTGAGCATAAAACCGGTCCCCGACGCGTCGGTACCAAAAAAAGACCTGGAGAGGTTTTTAGCGCTGAAGGACGAGATTACGAGGGACCTTCTGAGCAAAGATACGCTTGTGGCTACAAGCACGGCCCCAGGGGCCGCGGATAACCCAACGCCTGAAGACCTTTCGGCTTCATTGCGGCAGCCATAGAGTAAGGGTGTTGACCGGGGATCGGATACGCAAGGGACGCCTTTTTAGCATAAAGGCGTCCTTTTTTGTGTGGGTGGGGAAGGGTCAGTGGTGCCCCATTGTCAGCGCCACCGGCAGCATGTAGTAGGCCGCTAAAGCAAACGCGAAGATAGCCGATACGGTAACGGCCGCGTTAATGATCTTTTCCTTATTTTTTTTATTCTCCATTCTTTCTTATCCTCCCTGTTATAAGACCTCTTACTGTGACTTCCGGGATATTATATCCGATGAGAGATTAAAGGATTATTATAACTCATTGCGGGGGGGGAGGGGTGGGAGGCTTTAATCCCCTGTCGGGGTTTAATTAAGCGCGGCTTGCCGCGTAGGCTGACTAACGATATTTCCTTCGAATACCCCTGCTTTACGGCGGGGCGGTTTAATCCCGGAACCGGACGGGCCGTCCCGGAGGCGGCTTTACCGGGTTCTTTAGCGTTTGACGAAGAGGTACGCGTTCACTAAAGGGGCTAATACCTCGGTGACGAAGACCAGCGACCAGATCCGCCCCTCCCATATGCGGTTGTCAGCGACGAGTTTTTCCCACGGGAGCCGGAAGACATAGTGGCCGACGAGGAACTCGAATACGAGGCTTGAGAGAAGCCACTGTACCCCGGCGGCAAGCGCCGGGAAGTACCATAGAGGCGAATCTGCCGAGGTAAGGCGCACATAGAAGTACGAGAAGACGAAGATGACTGCGATTATGAAGAAGGTCTTGTAGAGGTGTGTAGCGTAATCCCCGATCGCATTTTCAAGGACGAACTGGCCGAACAGGCCGTTTGCTATGGCTATCATTACCATGATGAACCAGAACAGGAACGCGAGCTTTGGATTCATGTGACCTCTTTTTCGGGCGTTTTTTCAGGCAGGCCTGCCAAATGTTCCCTCATTGGGCTTAAAACCCCGGGGTTTCAGAATTTTAAAAAATAAAAAAAGGGAGGGGTTTTGCTCCCCTCCCTGACTCCGTCCGCCTGCTTACTTCACGGAAAACGGGCCGCTCCAGTGTCTCATGCCGCCCTTGAGGTTGTAGACGCTCGCATACCCGTTCTTTATGAGGATATCGCCGAGTTCGTCGCCCATGGGGCCGCCGTGGCAGACAAAGACTATCCTGTCTTTCGGCGAGAGCTCCTTTAATATCCTTGAGTGCGCGCCGTCATAAGGTATGTTTATCGCCCCGGGGATGTGCCCCTTGGCGAAAAGCTCGGGTTCGCGTACGTCCACTATCGTTATCTGACCGCCGTCCTTCATCATCTTCCTGAGCTCGTCGCCGTCTATCCTGTTAAGTCCGGCCGAGAAGGCGAGCTGGAAAGTGAAGACCACGAAGGCCATGACAGCGGCCGATATGCAAAGCGACTTTTTCATCGGGTTACCTCCTGCGGGTTAAAGGGCCTGAGGCCCTTGTCATAATATACAAATATCAAAAAAGACGCTGTAAGTCAAAGAGCTTAAAATGTTGTCACAGAGGCGTTTTTGGTTTATATTGTTGCATGTGGCTGAAAAAGACCTGATACGGTTCGCCGAATACTTCTCCCCGTCGGGCGTTATTCTGATAGCAGGGGGAGAGAAAGGCATAACCTCTCTCTCCTTGACCGCGGACCGAGGTCCGTTTTTAGGCGGCATCAAGGATAAGTACGGGTACTGCCCGCGCGAAGACAGGACCTTTTTTAAAGACGCCTTCGCCCAGCTCGACATCTACTTCAGCGGCGGCCCAATGGAGTTCACCCTGCCTCTGGACCTCAAAGGCTCCGTCTTTGAGCTGAAGGTCTGGAAGGCCATAAGGGAGATCCCGTGGGGTCAAACGCTCAGTTACGGCGAGATCGCCTTGAGGACCGGGTCCCCAGCCGCATCAAGGGCCGTAGGCGGCGCGTGCGGGAAAAACCCGGTTCCGCTTATCATACCGTGTCACAGGGTCCTTGGAAGCAACGGGTCGCTCGGCGGGTACACCGGAGGATTGGAGATAAAAAAAATGCTTCTGAAGATTGAGGGGGCGCTCTCAAAGCCCCCCGGCGAGTTGCGGAAAGAAGAAAAACCGGGTCGTTGCGAGCATGGCGGACTAACCGTGTCTTCAGGCAAATCGGCCATGGAGACCGCTTAGCCGCTTACGCTTGCCCGCAGTGACGACTACGGGCTTTTCCGGCACACTGTCAGAATATCCCGCCGCCGTGCGCCAAAAGCGCCCCGGCCGCCGAGGCTGCCAGAGAGATGGCGACCATGAAGTAATGCAGCCTGTTGAGCCTTATGAATATCGCGTCTATCTCCAGCTTCGCCCCTCCCTTCGCCATGTTATCGAGCATCCTTCTTATGATGATGGGCTCAAGGCCGAAGAGCATGACGAACCAGAATACCCAGACAAGCGTCATGACCGTAAGGGGGATGCCGCCCCTGGTGAAAAGCGTCTGGTACCAGCCTGTCATGAATATCATCACAAAGCCGGTGACGCCGGTGACGAGGTTGTAGAAACGGGCGATCCTGGCGAACCTGTGCTCGACCCTCTGGAACAATAATACCTTCTGGAGCGCGTCCGGGGTCTTTATCGCCATGGGCAGCACTATCATGGTCACGAACGCGAGTCCGCCTATCCAGAGTATGACGGTCAAGAGGTGGATTATGTGCATGAGAACAAAGAGCATCGGGGCCTCCATTGCCTTCAGGGTCTGTTCCGGGAACCATGTGGCGTTTCGAACGGATTTTAACTTATAACAGGCTCTGCGGCCACTCTAATCTTTTCAAGGCGTCCGTTCGCGGCCGTATTCGCCATACCGGCCTTATGATAATGAGTATCATCAAAAATTTACTATTAACATGACGAAAATCAAGTTATTCACCTCTCTTACGGGGTAATATCCCCGTCTGCGGCCGTTTATGCCGCGGTTTGAAGGACCGTCGCGCAGGGCGTGAAAAAGACCGAAAGGAGATGCGGATGAAAGAGGCGATCATAAAGGAACTCCGTAAGACCTCCGTGTGGATGGGGTTTTTCGCGGGCTTTTTCGTTCTGATGTACACCGGGGTCGTGCTCCTCACAAGTTCCCAATACATATACTTCAAGGGTTATCTCCCGGAGACCGGCAAGACGGTCTTAAGGGTTATCTTTTACGGGCTTACCGCCTTTTCAGTCTATATATTCATATGGCTCCGGAAAAAGCGCTACTCGAA
The DNA here is from genome assembly GCA_016219075.1 of Deltaproteobacteria bacterium. Classification (GTDB taxonomy): domain Bacteria; phylum Desulfobacterota; class GWC2-55-46; order GWC2-55-46; family GWC2-55-46; genus JACRCH01. Next base: position 9,676 of record JACRCJ010000101.1, read on the forward strand.
AGAGACCCTCAACGCGTTCTCGGGTTCCCTTGACGACCTGATGAGGCATCTGATACTAACGGTTGCGTTTTCGCTCTCAATGGCCGAGGCGCCGCTTATAAGCGGTTTTTTCCTCTTCTTCCTCGGCGCGATGTATCTCGATTTCTTCATCCTCACCGCCGTGGCCGTCGCCTTCATCATAAAGAGCATCCCAGGCAGGAAGTTCCTTTCAGAGAGGCTCGGGGATTACGGGAAAAAAGGCTGACCCCCGCGGTATCTCCCCTTCGCCGTCCCTTACGGCCCGTCATATTCAATGAAAAGAATATCATACGAAAGAACCGCGTAAACCATGGAACGGATTGACCCGGACGGCGCTTTAGTTTATAATTTACGGTTAAGGTGATGACGGCAACATATTTATTACGGCATGATATGAACTCAGGAGCAGGTGCTTAAAGATGACGAGTCACGAAAAAGAGGTACGGCGTAGACGCACATTCGGCATAATAAGCCACCCGGACGCCGGAAAGACGACCCTTACGGAGAAGCTGTTGTTGTTCGGCGGCGCCATCCAGATGGCCGGGACAGTCAAGGCGCGAAAGGCCTCCCGCCACGCCACAAGCGACTGGATGTCGATAGAGAAGGAGAGGGGTATTTCGGTCACGACCTCCGTGATGCAGTTCGACTACAGGGACTTCGAGATAAACCTTCTGGACACCCCGGGCCACCAGGACTTCTCCGAGGACACCTACAGGGTGTTGACCGCGGTTGACAGCGCCCTTATGGTCATAGACAGCGCCAAGGGGGCCGAGCCCCAGACCGAGAAACTCATGGGCGTGTGCCGCATGAGAAACACCCCCATAATAACGTTCATCAACAAGCTCGACAGGGAAGGGCTCTCTCCGCTGGACCTGATGCACGACATAGAGGAGAAGCTCCAGATAGAGTGCGCGCCGCTCTCCTGGCCCATAGGCTCGGGAAAGGGCTTCAAGGGCGTCTACAACATGTATAAAAACGAGCTGAACCTCTTTACTCCGGGCCGGGACACCAGGGACCGGGATGTCGTCACGATAACCGACCTTACGGACCCGCTGGTGGACGAACTCCTCGGCAGGCAGGCCCATGAGCTACGCGAGGACATAGAGCTGCTGAAGGGCGCGGCCAACCCCTTCGACTACGACCATTACATGAAGGGCAACCAGACGCCGGTCTTCTTCGGGAGCGCCATAAACAACTTCGGCGTAAAAGAGCTCCTTGACGCGTTCGTCGAGATGGCCCCGTGTCCCCGACCCAGGGCCGCCGTCACGAGGGAGGTCTCCCCGTTCGAGGAGGCCTTCTCCGGCTTCGCCTTCAAGATACAGGCGAACATGGACCCGGCCCACAGGGACAGGATCGCCTTCATGAGGATATGCTCGGGGAAGTTCACGAGAGGCATGAAGGTGGTACACCACAGGACAGGCAAAGAGATCGCCCTCTCGAACGCCACTATCTTCATGGCGCAGGACAGGACGAATGTGGAGGAGGCCTACCCCGGCGACATCATAGGCATACACAACCACGGCACCATTAAGATAGGGGACACCTTTACCGAGAAGGAGCCCTTGAAGTTCACCGGGATCCCGAGCTTCGCCCCGGAGCACTTCAGGAGGGTAATACTCAAGAACCCGTTGAAGGTCAAGCAGCTCCAGAAAGGCCTTGAACAGCTCACCGAAGAGGGGGCCGTGCAGGTCTTCAGGCCCGTCGCCGGAAACGACTACATACTCGGTGCGGTCGGCGCGCTTCAGTTCGATGTCACGATGGCGCGCCTGAAGGACGAGTACGGGGTCGATGCCGTATACGAGGCGACCAACCACGCCCGGGCCCGCTGGGTGAGCTCTGAGAACAGGAAAAGACTCGGCGAGTTCACCAAAGACCAGACCTCAAGGCTTGCCTGCGACTCAGGAGGAAACCTCGCATTTCTTGCCCCGAGCGAGTGGCAGCTTAACTACATAATGGAGCAGTGGCCGGAGATAGTCTTCCGTAAGACACAGGAACATGTCTGAAAAACCCTGCCTGAGCACGCTTTAATCACAAAATTCCCTGTAGCTTGCTACAGGGTTTCCTTGTAAAATCCTCCCCCTCGATGGGGGAGGGAAGGGTGGGGGTGAAAAAATGTTTTCACCCTCCCCTCAGTCCCCTCCCATCAAGGGAGGGGAGGCTTAA
>JACRCJ010000092.1 GCA_016219075.1 Deltaproteobacteria bacterium
CACTTGTCCTCAAAGTCGTGGTAGCTCGACCACTGGGAGCGGCCTTGCCCGGCCGCGACGGCGAGGGCTGCTATTATAATGATAGAGGGCAGGATACGGGTCTTTTTCAATGTTCTTCAGTTTGACGGCCCGGGGTCCGGGACGGTTTTACCACTGAGGCCTTCACGCCCAAGCCCGGTCTATGAGGCCGGGCGCCTCATGGCGCGGGCTCGACCCCTGTTTTGATCTCCGAAGTGATGTCTCTCACCTCGTCTATCGCTCCCTTGAGGGAAAAGACGGCTTCCCTCAAGGCATCCTCCGCGCACCCGTCGTCTTTAAGGAGTGTTTCAAGCCTCTCTTCGCACCTCCTCACCTTTTCCAGCGCGTCCCCCGAGGTCCGCACCGTGTGGTTCAAAGACCTGACCATGGCGTTCAGTTCGTCGGCGAGGACGAAGAGCTGGTCAGTCTTTCTGAACCGGGTGTTCACGGTCAGGTCCCCGCTCCCGATGAGTTCAAGGTTCCGCTCGATCCTGAACAGGGGGCCGGCTATCCTGTGCGAGTAGAGTACCGAGATCACCGCTATGGCCGCGGTGACGACGGCGAGGATGAATATGGAGTAGAACGAGGCGAAGAAGAGCGGGAATATCCGGATCTTCAGGTCGTTGATCAGGTAGATGGCGTGGCCGTAGGAGCCTCCCAGGTCCTTTGAGGTGGCGAAGTAAAGAAAGAGCGTCACGGCGAGCATGCCGGCGGCCGTCAAAAGGCAGAGCCTCAGACCGAAGTTTAATTTAAATGTTCTTTCTAAAAGGTTTTTCATAGGGTCGGCTTATAAAATCCAGCAGGCTGTTGAATGGGTGTGGTGCTACGCAATCCCGGCGCGTTAGCGTTGGGTCAAGGAGTGGCAAATATAAATGATTTTTCCTTACCATCAAAATTCTCCGTCATTTATGGCGGGAATTTTCAAAAACAGTCCGGCCAGCCCGACGGGCGGGCCGCCCATGGGTCAGTGGACGGAAAAGCCAATCGGCTCCGGATGCGGTGAGTAAGACATGGATGAGGTTTAGACGAAGCTGAATTTTAATCAGGCCGGGGTCTGACCGTGAAGTCGAGCGCGCTATTAGAGTGATGAGACCGCAGGCGCCAGATAGGGAGATTATAGCTTAAAAATATAAAATTGTCCAAAGCCCGGACCGGATGAACCCCAGAGGGCTAAAAACCGGGGGGGTTAAGGAACGCTAAAAATAAAAAAAGGGCGCGGGCGATTTGCCTTGAAAAAATGAGTAATTATCAATATAATGCAAGGCTTGTTTGTCGGGTGAGCGGTTTGGCCCGGTCAGGCTTTACGGTTTGAGAGACTGATGCCGCCGGTCTCCGGCCCAACAGGGGGTCTATTGAATGGGTGTGCCGCTCTGCGATCCCGGCGCTGTAGCGTTGGGTCAAGGAGCGGCAAATATAAATGATTTTCCCTTACTAACAAAATTCTCCGCCATTTATAGCGGAGAATTTTGATCAGCTTAAAGGTTGCCGTGTTATTGCCGTAATAAGGTAGTAATTGTTTTTTTAAGGTTCTGAAAACCCCGGGGTAATAAGTCCGGGGAGGGTTCATTGACAGGCGGCGGATATGGACGCCGCGGACGAACACATACACGGGAGAGGAGAGTTTTATGGGAAACGACACTTTTTTGAAGGCTTGCAGAAGAGAGCCGACCGATCACACGCCGGTGTGGCTCATGCGCCAGGCGGGCCGCTACATGAAGGAGTACATGGCGATAAGGGAAAAGCACTCCTTTCTCGAGATGTGCAGGAACCCGGAGCTTGCGTGCGAGGTCACGCTCCAGCCGATAAGGGCGTTCGAGCTCGACGCCGCCATCATATTCGCCGACATACTCCTGCCCCTCGAAGGCATGGGGATTGACCTTGAGTTCGCCAAGAACGAAGGCCCGGTCATAAGTAACCCCGTAAGGACGAGAAAAGACATAGACGCCGTGAGGGTGATAAACCCGGCGGAGGATGTGCCGTACCTCATCGAGGCGATCCGGATGGTGAAAAAAGAGCTCAACGGCAAGGTGCCGCTCATAGGTTTTTCGGGCGCGCCCTTTACGCTTGCCAGCTACATCATAGAGGGCGAAGGCTCAAGGAACTATGTCCACACCAAGAAGCTGATGTACGAGGACCCGGAGTCATGGAAGGTCCTGATGAACAAGATCGCCGATGTGGTAATCGTATACCTCGAGGCACAGGCCGACGCCGGGGCCCAGGTCCTGCAGCTCTTCGACAGCTGGGTCGGGTGTCTCGGCCCGGACGACTTCAAGGAGTTCGCCCTCCCGTACACCAGGAAGGTCATAGACGCCGTCAGGAAAAAGGGCGTGCCCATCATCAACTTCGGGACCAACACCGGCACTTACCTCGACCTCGTAAAGCAGGGCGGGGGAGACGTCATAGGCGTTGACTGGAGGGTAAGGCTCGATAACGCGTGGAAGACCATAGGTTACGACCACGCCATACAGGGCAACCTCGACCCCGTGGTGCTCTTCGGCCCCATAAAGGAGATAAGGAGAAGGGTCAAGGAGATAATCGACATGGCGGGCGGCCACGCCGGCCACATCTTCAACCTCGGCCACGGCATCGTGCTCGGCACGCCGGTCGAGAATGTCCGCGCGGTCGTGGACGCCGTCCACGAGTTCAGCCGCAGGTAGACGCGCCGTTCTCTCAAACGGTTAGCCCCGGGAGAGTTCGCCTCTCCCGGGGCCGCCTCACCCGGTTCAGGAGACCCGTTCAAAAAAAACTTGCCATAACAGAGGGTGCCAATGAGTTCCAAACCTGAAAAAGCGGTACTCCTGCTCGCGTTCGGCGGAGTGGAGTCCGAGGCCGACATAGAGCCGTTCATAAAAAATGTCCTCAAGGGCCGTCCCGTCACCCCTGAGATGATAGAGAAGGCGAAGGAACGCTACAGGCTTATAGGCGGGAGGTCGCCTCTTCTGGAGATAACAAGGGCGCAGGCGAAGGCCGTCGAGGAAATACTCAACTCCGACCCGGACGCGTTTTTCGCCTACAGGGCCTATGTGGGGATGCGCTACTGGGACCCGTTCATAAAGGACGCGCTCGCCGGGATAAAGAAGGACGGCATAAGCTCGGCGGTGGCGGTCATCATGGCCCCGTTCGTCTCGCTTGTGGCCACGGGCGGGTACGACGCGGATGTGACTAAAGCGGTAGAGGGGCAGGGCGGGGCGCCGGAGGTCGGCTTTACGAAGGACTTCCATATAAACCTCAGGTTCATAGATATCCTCGCGGAGAACATAAACAGAGAGCTTGAGCCGTTTGCCGATAGAAAAGACGCGCTCGTCATATTCAGCAACCACAGCCTGCCTTTAAGCGCGCTCGAGGGAGACCCCTACGAGATGATGATACACCAGACCGTCGGAGAGGTCTTGAAGAAGGCCGGGAAGTTCGACTGCAGGATATCTTTCCAGTCGGCGGGCTCAGGGCCGAGGCAGTGGCTCGGGCCAAAGACCGAAGACGTCATACTCGAGGCGAAGAGGGCCGGTAAGAAGGGCGTGGTGCTCGTGCCGCTGGGGTTTGTCGCCGACCATGTGGAAACGCTCTACGACATAGACATACTCTTCAAG